>JABSOH010000109.1 GCA_013216065.1 Alphaproteobacteria bacterium | reverse complement strand
ACGATTGGGCTCCTGCGCCAGAGACAGTTTTGTTGATTTCGCCTCCGATACGTTTGGGCTTGAACAGTCACCCGCGCCAAGAAAAACCGTTGCACTGGTACGCACGCTTGGGCTGAACTTGATTAGGACGCAAAAAACCACGCGTCTAAAGTATACTCTGGGAATTATTTTCAATCAGGAATCATCGGGTGTTTAGGATATTTTATCGCCGAGCACCCGCCTGATGTGATGCCCAGTGGACTGGACCTCTTATCGTCTGTGCAAACCTTGGGCGTGCCTTAAACACTCGTGTGATCAATCGGCATGGTCTGATCCTTAAAAAATTTTGCCAAAGGAACCGTTCGCGCGAGGAATGTTTGCAGGTCAAGTTGGCAAACCTCCAAAATTCCAAGAATCCCGCCTAATGCGCTCGTAGATGTACCTTGAGCGGTCGACGCCGGCGAACTAGGGAAGGTTGGGGGGTAACTCGAAATTGACAGCCGTTTGTTGTGGCAGAAAATTCAAGTTCGAAAACGCAAAATCGTCGACCTTGAAGATCGTTGCGTTTTGCAGTGTTGTCATTGCAAATGTGGACAGAACAGTAGCGTTGCCTTGGTTGGGTAACGCGAATGCTGGCAAAATCACTTTGTTCAATTGTTTGACTAGTGCTGAGCAGTAGGCCGAACATCATATGTTTGAAACCTTAGATGCCATCGAGAATCCATGTCGTACCCAGCGATACTGTTCGATTCATCGATGACTTAGCGCGAGAACCTTACCCCTGAAACCCTTGATGAATTGGTGCGCGCTGGCGTCATCGCTATCTCGAAACAAAACGGCCGGACATCAATCTGCTCGCGACTCGGGTGTAGAACCATCTCAAGGGAGACAGCCGCACTACCACAATGCACCTACGCGCTGATGCAGGCGTCATCATCGCTTGGCTGTATCAACGCAGAGAGCACTATACTCAATGCGCGCCTCTCCACAGAAAAAGCACGGCACCTTGGCCGATCAAATCCAACAACGCGGCTTGGCAAGACACCTCGCAAGATACGCCCATTCTGCATGAACTTTTGAGTCAGGTTCTTAGGGTTCGGTACGGTTATAAACGCTGACCTCGTGACCGTCCTTGGGCAAGATGGCTCTGCCATTGGATTGGGACCCATCACGCCAAGACCCCAAAATGCCACCTTGCCATATCTACCTCCAAACAAAATTCTGCCCGTTTTGTATAATACCTTAATTCTTGCACAAAAAAAGGGCGATGCTACAAGCACCGCCCTTCCCATAATACGATCAGATGATAACCTACATCATGCCGCCCATATCCGGCATGCCACCACCACCAGGCATTGCAGATTTTGGTTCTGGAACTTCCGCAACAGCTGCTTCCGTGGTGATCAACAGCGATGCCACCGAAGCCGCATCTTGCAAAGCCGTACGCACAACTTTCGCCGGATCGATCACACCAGCTTTCACCAAATCGGTGTACTCACCAGCCTGAGCGTCAAAGCCCCAATTGCTGTCTGTCGACTCCATCATCTTGCCCGCAACAACCGCACCGTCGTGACCAGCATTCTCAACAATTTGGCGTACCGGAGTTTGAATCGCCTTGCGAATAATCTCGACCCCAACACGTTGATCATCGTTGGCGTATTTCAGCCCATCAAGAACGCGAGTCGCGTACAACAGTGACGCACCGCCACCGGCAACAATACCTTCTTCAACTGCAGCACGGGTTGAGTGCAGCGCATCGTCCACACGGTCTTTACGCTCTTTCACCTCGACTTCCGAGGCTCCACCAACACGGATCACAGCAACACCCCCAGCGAGCTTCGCCAGACGCTCTTGCAGTTTTTCACGATCATAATCCGAAGAAGTATCCTCGGCCTGCAAGCGAATTTGTTCACAACGCGCTTCAATATCTTTTTTGTTGCCACCACCATCAACGATGGTGGTTTCGTCTTTTGTGATCGTCACAGTCTTGGTCGAGCCGAGCATGTCCATGGCCACGTTCTCAAGCTTGATGCCGAGGTCTTCAGAGACTACTTGACCGCCAGTCAAAATAGCAATGTCTTCGAGCATCGCTTTACGACGATCACCAAATCCTGGCGCTTTCACCGCAGCAATTTTCAGACCACCACGCAATTTGTTGACTACCAAAGCAGCCAAGGCTTCGCCTTCGATATCTTCGGCGATGATTAGCAATGGGCGCGAGGATTGTACAACAGATTCAAGAATCGGTAGCATAGATTGCAAATTCGCGAGCTTTTTCTCGTGCAACAGGATCAGCGGATTGTCGAGTTCTGCTGTCATTTTCTCGGAGTTGGTGATAAAATACGGCGACAAGTAGCCGCGATCAAACTGCATGCCCTCAACGACTTCAACCGTTGTCTCTAAGGATTTGGCTTCTTCGACTGTGATCACGCCTTCCTTCCCCACGGTTTCCATCGCATTGGCAATGATCTCACCATTGTTGCTCTCGCCGTTTGCAGAGATTGTACCCACTTGAGCAATCTCGCCCGAGGTGCTGACCTTTTTTGCGCTGCTCTGTACGTCGGCAATCACTGCCTCAACTGCAAGATCAATCCCACGCTTCAAATCCATAGGGTTCATTCCAGCAGCTACAGCTTTGATGCCTTCGCGAACAATGGATTGCGCCAATATAGTCGCCGTCGTAGTGCCATCCCCCGCTTCGTCGTTAGTGCGTGAAGCAACTTCACGAACCATCTGTGCGCCCATGTTCTCGAACTTGTCCTTAAGCTCGATGTCTTTGGCAACGGTTACACCATCCTTAGTAATGCGCGGCGCACCGAAAGATTTGTCCAGCAACACATTGCGCCCCTTCGGACCCATGGTAACCTTTACTGCATCGGCCAGCACGTCAACCCCTCTGAGGATTGCGTCGCGCGCGGTCGAACCAAACTTTACATCTTTTGCAGCCATTGAATTATCTCCTGTCTATTTCTGTTTAAATAAAGCAACTCTCAGCACTAGCCGATGATGCCCATAATGTCGCTTTCTTTCATGATCAGCATCTCTTCGCTGTCAATCTTGACTTCGGTGCCAGACCATTTGCCAAACAGCACACGATCACCTGCTTTCACAGCAAGAGGACGAACATTGCCATTCTCATCAGTGTGACCTTGACCAGCAGCAACGATCTCACCTTGCATCGGCTTTTCCTGAGCGGTTTCAGGAATGATGATCCCGCCAGAAGTTTTGGTTTCTTGTTCGACGCGCTTGACCAGAACACGATCATGCAATGGTGTGAGTTTCATGGTTAACCCTTTCTGAATATTATTAATCTTGATATTTAAGAGATGACGCTAAGGCGACTCGGCTTCGTCTACCGAGGACTGCCCCCTATCAATGAGGGCGATATAAGAAGGGTGCGGGGGAATTTCAAGTGTCGAGGCGACAAGTTTGCACAAAAAAAGTACATTCGATGCTATTTATCACGCACTCAAGCCTATGGGCACCTCTAAAGACCTCTAGTCCTGCGGCTCTTGATATGCTTCACTGTGTTTGGTGTCTGAGATAGGAGGTTTTGATGAATCATTCAGGATTTTTTTGATTTTGAAAAGCGTCTTGTCAATTTGTCGAAAGCTGGTGACCCATTGGAAGTTTTGTTGCACACTGTGGACTTTAAAATTTTCTTCTGAACAAAGCCCTGAAGTATTCTGATTACCGTCAAGGCTCCTGCCGGACCCTATGATCCGGTTCTGATATTCAAGATACTGATTTTGTAGGCATTATAATACCCCGTCCGATGGTCAGATAGAGTTCGCGACCGTTCATCCGCTTTCCGGAACTGTGTCCGGGTGACTGACGCGAAAATGATCTGGCTGTTCCCCGCGACACCTCAAAGAACACCTCAAAGAGTTAAGGATGTCGCTGTTCGCCCGTTTTGACCGCCACCTTGAGGATCAAGGCTTATTGGCTTGGGGCATGAACGCGTCTATCGTTAAAGCTCTGTGTCAACGCAACACACAGGACGAGACAGCAAGGCTGGAGAGATGCCCGATGCCTGGAAAGACAAACCCGTCAAGATTCCGCCAGAAAGACTAAGGATACCCACTGGACCTTGAAATGAGGGCGCAAGTCAAGGAAAGTCAGAGCCAACTCATGATAGTTCCCGCCTTTGGTTACAAGAACTATAATCTAATGTGGAGCATGTCTTTACGCGTCAATTTTAAAGACAAATGTTCATTTGGACCATTGGCATAGAGCGTGTCCGGATCAAAATCGGCATGACCATTGTCGCCTATTGATGATGCGTCGACTGGTCTAGCTGAACACCCGAACTGCTCATGCTTGAAGTCTGGAACTCGAAAATCAGGTGCTGTCCAGATCTCTCGAAACACTCTCAGGGAATACACTTTGATGAATACCTAACGTTGACAATAATTGCCGAAATGCAAAGAACAGACTACATGAAAAATGGTTTTTAGAGGTGTCTATTTGCGTATGCTGGATGGGTTAAAACTAAAGTAATGGTGTTGCGCTTGATCGCTTAGGCTCGATTCCTGAACGCGGGTAGGTGAGTGGGATTTTTGTTTCCGATTTGAATCCTCTGGTTCTGCACTGGAAATCAACACGCTGTGTTGCTTCAATATTGCCAACTGTCACACTTTCACCGTGCTGTTCGGCGATAGTTTGTGGCGCGAGGGCAACCAAGCCCGTCCTGCGCGATGACTTGGCGGCGATGCTGGTATAAGGATGTCTGTGTCTCTGATTCCGCAACTCGGTCGTAAAATATTACATTCTGCTTGCGCTTAGCGCGGCAGAGTTTTACCGTGGAGGTGCTCGGTTTTTTCTGCTAGGCACAGAAGTGTCGGAGAATGAGGAGGGAGTTTGGTGCGGTTGTACCCATCAGGGGACCAATGCTAAAGTTGCTCTCGCGACTGTAGTCGGCGAGCCTGTGTGATTATGCCACTAGTCGTTGGTGCGGTGGGGGTGAAGTTCGCGCGGGTTGTGTGTCGGGTCGAAACTTTAGGAGACCCACCAGAGTGTCCCATACCCTTCCATGCGCTCAAGCGGGGCGCGCTCAGGAGAAACACCATGACTATTTCGACTCTTGTTGCACCAAACGCGACAAGCAAAGCCTCTTCGGCACTCGCGATTTTTGTGGGCCTCGTGCTTGGATTTTCGACGATTTTTGTCGTCGGGCATTTGCAAACCGAAACTTTGCACGATGCAGCCCATGATGTGCGGCACGCGACGGGCTTTCCTTGTCATTAACTCCTTGAAGTATACTTGCTGATGTTTGCGCGCATTTTGACCAGCGCCTTGCTGTCTGGTGCTGTTGCGGGTCTCGTGGCGGGTTTGCTGCAATGGTATTTTGTACAACCAATTTTATTGCAGGCCGAGCTTTACGAGTCCGGGAGGTTGGTGCATTTTGGCACCAAAACAGCTGCGTTGTTGCCCGATACCCGCAAGATCGACTGGGTGCGCGATAGTCTCAGTCTGATGTTCACTCTGATCATCTATGTAGGCTACGGTTTGATCTTGGTCTCGTTGATGGCAATGGTGACCAACCAGACCAAGATACAGATCACCCCGCATAACGGCATATTGTGGGGCCTGACGGGCTATGGCATAGCACATCTCGCGCCTGCGTTTAGCCTCGCACCGGAAATCCCTGGCGTTGCCGCTGCCGACGTGTTCGAGCGTCAACTGTGGTGGTTCGCCACCATTGCTGTAACCGCACTTGCTGTGGGACTGCTGGTCTACACACGCCCTGTAATGTTCAAGGTGATCGCGGTGGTTTTGCTGCTGACTCCGCACGTCATCGGCGCACCGCACCCTGAGGTCTTTACGGGTAGCGCCCCGCCGGAGATTGCTGCATTGTTTGTTGCCCGCTCGCTTGGCGTTGAACTGGTGGCGTGGTTGTTGCTCGGCGTGTTCTCCGCGTATTTTTGGGTTTCGGAAAACGATCAAGAAGCAATGTTCCAGAGGAAATAGTGTCGGTCGTCTTGCACTTTTTGTCATCGGATTGCTGTTCGGCGAGGTTCGTTCTGAACGCTGGGAATGATAGCGGTCATGAGCATGGCAATTACCGAAGCACGGTTAGTAACCACGATCACGATACTCTGTGTGATGTCGCCGCAACGCAAGTCCACCCCCGATCCGAGCACTAGGCACGTGACAATCTTGCTTATCAACCGGGGGAAGGTCACGCGCATCTCTTTCACATACACGGCAGAAAAATCGCGCGCATGTGCGGTGCTTGAATGCATTTGTCCGCACTGCCCCACCGGTGGGCGTTGGCTTTTCGTGACTCTAAATGGGCATGATCATCCCCAACTCGTTGTTGATGTTCAGACGATCATCGCCGAATACACCCTGATTCTCGAATAACGAGCACTTCTTGCAATTCCGTCTAAACAGAGCTATTGCCAGAAGCGAAGACCGCCAGTAAAATTGGTGCCTGTTACAGGAGAGATGGCCGAGCGGTTTAAGGCGCACGCCTGGAAAGCGTGTTGGGGCGGAAGCCTCTCAGGGGTTCGAATCCCCTTCTCTCCGCCAAATTTCCCCAAATCAAATAAGGTTCCTGATTGTACAGCGAATAGCGGACGTTAAGAACTCCCGATTTGCAATTAGAGAGGGCACTGTCAAAAAAGTATTTGGGGCTGGCACCTGACTTAAAATAAGTTAGCTGTTATCTATGTATGTAAAGCATTGTAATTATCAAGAAACAAGCAACTGGAATTC
>JABSOH010000011.1 GCA_013216065.1 Alphaproteobacteria bacterium | reverse complement strand
CCATGATATGCCACGGACTCTGCCCCCAAGGGGGCAGAGATGGTACGGCAAACACGATTGGCATGCGCGCGCGCGGAAGGCCCCAGTGTCATTGGTGTCCTGATCGGTTCAACACTTGTTTCGATGCAATATTGACAGCGCCAGGGCCTTAGCTCACCACTGCGTTGCCACAATCGCGCCACCTGTAGAACGAGCAAGGCAAGTATAGCCTTCAAGGCGAATATTGTCTTCCTTGCGTGAATCTTCGCTGCAATCAGCCAAAGCAGTCACTCAAGCCCAGCGGAAGGAGTTGATGCACGCTGGACGCTGAAGTTTTGCAAGGGACAAGGCGAGCAAAAGTATATAGCCATTCCCATGTTTGCTTATAAGGGCCATTCGGAAGTTTGGGGCGATACTGCCTATCGCTCGGAGGCAACGAAACATTCCTTAAACAGCAAGGGCTGGTATCGCGTATCCATCGAGCGAAAGTGAAAGACTAGGGCCGAATTGATCAAGCTTGAAAAGAGAACTCTATAATCCTATGAAGCATTATAGCTGTTTAGAAGCAGATCTCTACATTTTTGCAAGTCAGCAGAAGAGCTAATGGTGATTTCCAAGTCACCTGTCCCAGAGTAGCCAACGTTTCGCATATCTCGAACGTAAATCCTGATGATCTTCATGCGAGGATAAAGTTGAACAACTGCAAAATTTCTTGTTCTACGGAAGGCAAGATAATGTTTTTGTGGATGGATGGTGAATATCACCCCCAAAAGATACAAGCAGATTCTTGAGTGCTTCATATAGCTGACGTAAGGATTTAGGCATTTGATCAATTTTCTTTTTCATTGTCATCAAGGCCGGGACTTTTTTATGAGACGACTTTGACTTTTCTCTCTTGGGTACGGCTTCTTCAAGTTCTCTTGATAGGAATGGCAGAACCAGCAGCTTATGAATCAAATTTTCTATTGTGCCGAGAATAATTGTCAATTGATCATCATTAGCTGCCCAGCCACGGTGTGTAGCTGCATGCCCTGCTTGAAGAACAGGCTCGATTATATCTTTTTCATGTCTTGATATTTTGCCTTGCTTTTGCAGTACCTTGAGGCCTTTCTGAAAAGTACCTTGATCACCAACAATCAGTACAATGATACGATCAATAAGCACCCTTGAGCCTACTGTGGCAAGAAAACCTGAACCTGCTTGCTACGCAGTGGCGTCCTCGGCGGGATTCGAACCCACGACCCTAGGATTAGGAATCCTATGCTCTATCCTGCTGAGCTACGAGGACATGATCTTTGTCTACTGTGAAGACGGCAAAGTCTCAATCATTTCTTAACCTACCCGCGAAGCTGTGCTATTGCGAGCGCACTGCCTTGTTGAGAAGGTTTTGTAATGAGTTCCAAGCGCACTCTGTATTCGTCCATTTACCCTGAGACTCTTGCTGTTCATGCCGGGTTTCGGGGGGATCCGTCTGCGAGGTCGGTGGCAGTGCCAATCCATCAGACCACGTCGTATCTATTCGACGATGCAACACGCTGCCGGTTTGGCGAGGCCTTGCCCAACCCCAACCTGATGCCGTTCCCGATTGCCGAGGTTGCTGCGCTTGGACAGACGTCGGGAATACCATTGATCGTCGATAATACCTGCGCGCCGTTGATTTGTCGTCCCTTCGATCATGGTGCAGCGATTATCGTGCATTCCTTGACCAAATATTTCTGCAGCAGCAACCTCGGCGGCATGATCATTGATGGTAGACGCTTCGACTGGGGCGCAAACCCTGCCCGCAACCCAACCCTGTGTCTGCCCGGTGCATCGTATCACAATCTCGTCTGGACGAAATCCCACGGCAACCAGCCCAATTTCTCGCCCTTCATCCAACGCCCGCGTTTCTGCTTGTTGCGCAACGTGGACTGTAGTCTTTCGCCGCTCAATGCTTTCCCAATCCTGCAAGGCACCGAAACCCCTCCTCTACGGCTACGCGCCCACACCGACAATGCCCGCAAGGTTGCACAACACCTGAGCAAGCATACCACGGTCAGCAAAGTCAACCACCCAAGCCTATTTCAAGGTCTGCACGCAGAGCACGCAAACAAATATCTGCGTGATCGTGGCTCGGGACTGCTCTCGGGTTCAGCATCAAGGGTGGTGAGGCCGCCGGGCGTGCCTTCATCAACGCCCTTAAGCTGTTCTTCCACGTTAGTTAGCAATATCGGCGACACCCGCTCGCTCGCCACCATGCCCGAAATCACCACCCATTCGCAACATCCGACTATATCCCATCGGCATCGAACATATCGACGACATCCTCGCCGATCTCGAGCAGGTCTAGGTCAAATTACGCAAACTTTGTAAGGAACCCCCATGCATTCTGGCCGCTATCCTGACACACGCTTAAGACGCAACCGCAGCACCTCTTCGGTGCGCGCGCTGGTCGCCGAGCATCACGTGAAGCCTGCCGATCTCTTGCAGCCCGTTTTCGTGATCCCGGAGCACGACGCGACCACGACGATACCCAACTTGAGCGGTATTACGCGTATGGGGATCAACCCTTTGATCGACTACGTCGGCACATTGCAGGATTTGGGGATTCCAGGCATTTTTTTGTTCGGCAATATCCCAAGCTGCCAACGCAACGCCGAGGGCAGCGAAGCCCTTAACCCCGAGGGCATTATTCCTGAAGCTGCGCGAGTCCTGCGCGCACACTATCCGGAGATGATGCTGATCGCTGATGTTGCCTTGGATTGCTACACCGATCATGGTCACGACGGGCTGATCCTTGATGGCAAAATCGCGAATGATGCCACCATTGAGGTCTTATGCCAACAGGCACAGGTGCTCGCCGAGGCCGGCTGCGACAGCGTGAGTCCATCAGACATGATGGATGGGCGCATCGGGTGCATCCGCCAACACCTTGATCAGCGTGGTCTGTGCGATGTACGGGTGATTTCCTATGCGTGTAAATACGCCTCGGTATTTTACGGCCCGTTTCGCAATGCCGTCGGCAGTAACAGCAGCCTGCTGAAAGGCAATAAGCGCACCTATCAGCTTAGCCCCACCAACAGCGACGAGGCTATGCACGAAGCTGGCCAAGACCTCGATGAGGGTGCGGATATGCTGATCATCAAGCCAGGGTTAGCGTATTTGGATATTCTGCATCGGGTGAAAGAAACCTTCCGCAAGCCGACACTCAGCTATCAAGTCTCTGGTGAGTACGCCATGTTACGCCACGCGGCTGAGGCCGGGATTCTTGATTGGGATCAAGCAATTTTAGAAACCCTGACCTGCTTTAAACGCGCCGGAGCCGATGCTATCATTACCTATGCTGCCAAAGAGGTCGCGGAACAGCTCCAGCGGACCTGATTTCTGGCTTACGATTTTTTCGGCGCACGTGATACCAGAACGAGTTGCGGCAGATCCATCGCATTGAACGTACCCATCACCAATACCGTACCATCGTCCAGCACCGCGACGGCTTCGCCAAAGTCTGCTCCATCAACACCAAAGTCCGCCCGCTCACTAATGTGCCCATCACCTGCAAAGCGCAAATACAGCACATTGGCCTCATCCAGCGCATCAGCGGGCTGCCCCGACCCAACCACAACCACCGAACCATCGGTGAGAACCTTCAAATCTGCGGCCGAAGAATCCACGCTATCTCGATCGTGAAATTCGCGCAGGATCGCAGCATCAAAATTGACTTCAAGCAACGCAATACGGCTATGCTCTTTGGTCCGATCTTCGTCCGGAGCCAACTGCGTTCCGGCAATCCATACATGTTGCCCATCGCTGCTCAAAGCCATGGCCGCAGCCTCACTGAAACCTGAAGTCCGCAAGCGTTGACTGAATATCAAGCGACCTTCCGAGGTCAATCGGATCAAGCGCACGCCAAGATTTTGTTGGTTTTCATCGTAATTGTTAATCAGGGCAAGCACGCCTTGATCAGGCAGAACCAATACGTCTTGCACCTGATCATCGTGAGGCAGTCGAAAACGCCGTATCCACTGCACCGAACCTCGCGCACTGATCTTCATCACAAAGCTATCACCCAAAGCATCGAATACCTCGCCACTACCGGCCGGATAGATCACACCAGCAAGCACCAAACTACGATCAGCGAACTCGCTCAAGGCGTAGACCGCCATATCATCGCTGCCGTCGTACTGTGTCTGCCAGTTGATATCACCGTCAACATTCAAGCTCATCACGTAAGCCTGTTGCACCCCGGTTTTGGAACTAGGATAGTCTCCAGCAACTATCACGGCGCCCTGCGCAGAATAGTAACTCGTGTACAATGTACTCAACGGCGTGTTAACTTTTTTGTACCATTGCACCTCTCCCAGATAGTTGCTGCGTAAAACAAAACTCGCCTCGCTGCCCTGGCCAACGATTACCAAGCTTTGATCGGGCAGAACACTAAGGTCTCTGCCTCTCATCAACTGCTGCGACGCGATGCTTGCCGATATCCACGCTGGAGCCCCAGATTCTCTCTCATTGTTTTGGATGCCAGTGCAGCCAGCCAGCCCGATGCTGCAACCAATAGCCAACAACAACCTTCTCTTCTTCATGACGCATCTTTCTGTGATACTGCCGCCAGAGCTGCCAACCAGTCCGGTTCTTGCCAAATGTCAATGCCAAGCTTTTCGGCCTTAGCACGCTTGCTACCCGCATCGTCGCCTGCCACCACGATATCGGTCTTGCTCGAAACCGAGCTTGCCACCTTCGCCCCCAATAGACGCGCCTTTTCCTGTGCCTCGGCCCGGGAAAAGGCGATAAATTTTCCCGTAAACACCACCGTCTTACCGCCCAGCACGCCATTGATGGTTTTGGGCATCGGGGCTGAAACAATGTCCAACACCGCAGCCAGACTCATGACCTCACAAAGGTGCACCGGATCGCACAAAGCATCAAGAAAATCTTCTGCCATTGATTGCCCGATGCCGTTGATCTCCATCAATCGTTCCAGAACCTCGACGCGCGGTCGTGCGATATCCGCCTGCAAGGATTCAAGCGTGACGTAATGCGTCGCCAATAATTGCGCGCTCGCTTGCCCGATCTGTGGAATCCCCAAGGACAGCAAAAACGTCGAAAACTGCAACGAGCGCCTCTGGCGGATGGCCTGCATTAAATTGTGCCACGATTTCTCGCCAAAACCGAGCCAATTCTGCACGGTCTCGCAGTGCTGATCGAGGGCAAAAATCTCGCTCGGCCGTCGTACCAAACCCTCATGGTACAAGCGTTCGATCAATTTCCCCCCCATACCATCGATATCCAAGGCCTCGCGCGAAACAAAATATTTCAAGCGCTCGATGGCCTGCGCTTCACAGTCCCACCCGCCGGGGCAACGCACCGCAACCTGATCCTTCGAGAACTCTAGGCAACGATCGCAAGACGGACAGATTTGCGGAAACACAAACACCTCGCTATCCCTGATACGCTGATCAAGCAACACCTCTTCCACCTTCGGGATCACATCGCCAGCGCGCACCAAGCGCACCGTATCGCCAAGGCGGATATCTTTGCGCAGGATTTCATCCCGATTATGCAGGCTGGCGCGGCGGATCAAAACCCCCCCAATATTGACCGGTTTCAAATGCGCCACAGGCGTAACCACCCCAGTGCGCCCAACCTGTACCGCGATGTCTTCGATTTGACTAATGCCACTATCGGGATCAAATTTCGCTGCCACCGCCCATTTTGGCGTTCGCATCAACGCCCCCATCCGTGTCTGATCACTCAGCGCATCCAGCTTGAATACCACTCCGTCGATGTCGAACGCAATCTGCGCACGCTGTGTAGCTATCCCTTGCCAATAGTCCGCCATCGCCGCAAAGCCCTCACAGAGTTGCGCTTGCCCACTATGCGGCATGCTCCAACCGCTGAACCGCGCGTACACTTCGCTCATGTGCGCACCAATAGGCACACTGCTCGCCCCAAGACCAAAGGCCAGAAACTGCAATGGGCGCGCCGCGCTAATCGCCGGATCAAGCTGTCGCACACTGCCAGCTGCCGCGTTGCGTGGATTGGAAAAAACTTTCTTGCCCAAGGTCTCTTGCTCGGCGTTGAGGCGATAAAAATCGTCTTTGCGCATATAGACCTCACCGCGCACTTCGAGACTCTCAGGCGCATTCGGTAGATGGTGCGGAATACCCTTAACAGTACGGATGGTGTGGGTGATGTCCTCGCCAACACGTCCATCGCCACGGGTCGCAGCACGATCGAACTTGCCACATCGATAGTGCAAGGCCACCGAAAGCCCGTCCACCTTAACGTCAGAAAAGAACATCAAATCCTCTGGCGTGTTCAAAAAATCTTGACAACGTTGCACGAAAGCCGCCAACTCCCCTAGGGTTTTCACTTTCTCCAGCGATAGCATCGGCACTTCGTGGGTGACCGCAGTGAACTCTGCCCCTGGCGTTACCCCTGGCGTATCGCGTGGCGTATACCTTTCAGCGAATTCCGCATGCTTGCTGAGCAACTGTTGAAACTCATCGCGTAGGACATCGTATTCTGCATCAGAAATTTCCGAATGATCCGCGCCGTGATACAATGCATCGTGTCGCCTAAGCTCAGCAAACAGAATCTCTAACCGCTTAGCGATACTGAGTGGCGTGGTGGTCATGAGACCGCCGCGTCGTGTTCGGCCAACAAAGCTGCAGCCGCAGCCCGCGCCGCAGAGGTGACAGTTTCACCAGCCAGCATCCGCGCAATCTCTTCGCGGCGCGCAGTTCCCTCCAAGACGCACACGAAGGTATTCACCCGCTCGGCCGAGGTCGACTTGCGGACACCAAAATGACACTCTGCACTCGCCGCCATTTGCGGAGAATGCGTCACCGCCAACACCTGACGCGAGCGCGCCAGAAACTTCATGCGTTGACCCAAAATTGCTGCAGTCTCACCGCCCATGCCCACATCGATCTCATCAAACACCAAAGGCAACCGCGGGTTTGCCGTCGTCGATTTCTCGGCGCCACTAAGGCAAAGCGCAATCGCCAACAACACCCGAGACAATTCTCCGCCCGAGACGATCTTCAACATTGAGCGCAATGGAGAATCGGGCTGAGTACGCATCAACAAGTGCACCCGCTCGCGCCCAGTCGGGCTTGGCTCATCAAGATCAACCAGCTCGGCCTCAAGCTCGGCATTGGGCATGTTCAGGATCGGAAGCTCGGCATTTAGTGCAACACCAAATCCTTGCGCTGCAACACGGCGCGCCGCACTCAAATCTTGATGCAGCCCATCCAGCACACGGCGTTGCCTATCCACCTCAACCGACAAATGATGCTTTTCTTCCGCCAATTCATCGATTTCTGTTACCTGCGCTTCGAGCACGATCTGCACCTCCATCAAAGCCTCAGGCCTGGTGCGGTGCTTGCGCGCCAACTCACTAATCCGAAACAAACGCTCCTCGATGTCATCAAGGCTCAGATCGTCTTCCGAGTTTTGATGCACCAAGGCATCAATCGTGCGCTCGGCCTCAACCAACTCGATCCGCGCGCGCTCAAGGCCGCAGATCAGTTCTTCGATAACCTCGTCGCCGCCTGCCGATAACGCCGACTGCATCTGATCAATCTGACGCAAAATACCCTGATCTCCACCGCCATACATCAAATCTAGCGCCTTCACCAACATCGCCCTGCGTGCTGTCAATTGCCTGATCTCCCGACGCTGATCCTGAAGCTGCTCGACCTCACCCGCGTGAAGATCCAACTCTTGCAATTCCGCTAAGGCATGATCAATGTACCCTGCCTGCTCTTGAAGGGCAGCATGTCGCGCTGCACCTTCGTGCAATGCTAGCACTGCCTGCTGCCAGTCTGCATAACACACACGCGATTGAGCAACCTCGGCAGCAAGACCAGCATAATCATCCAACAACTGGCGCTGATATTCACCTTCAGACAGCCGATGAGCGGCAAACTGTCCGTACATCTCGGCAAAGTCATCCGCCAACTCGCCAAGCGTACGCAGACTGATCGGGGTTTCATTGATATAGATCGCCGAAGACTGCCCAAGCACACGCCGCACAATAATGCCCTCATCGGGATCAACCGCAATCCCAGAATCCTCGAGACGCGCATAGATCGGGTGCTCAGGCGGTAAACTCCAGACCCCTGAAACGCTAGCTTGTTTCCCTTCGCCGCGCAGCAACGAACGATCGAACCGCGCACCCAGCAACAGAGAGATCGCATACAGCACCAAAGATTTTCCAGCACCACTCTCGCCGCTCAATATGTTCAGCCCGGTGCCGAAGTTTAGATCGAGACGCTCTATCAACAGCAGGTGACGGATATGCAGCGTCTGCAGCATTAGCTCAACTCGGGTTTCCTCAACTCAACGGGTTAAGCATATCAAAAATATCCTTCAGCCAACTCTTCGACTGTGCCTTCGGAGTCAACTGATTATGCACCAGAAGATCATACGCCTTCCGATACCATGCTGAATTTGGATAATTGTACCCCAACACCGCCGCCGCCATTTGGGCATCCTCGCGCAAACCCAAAAATAATTGGCTTTCCGATAGGCGGAACAGAGCCTCTGACACATGCGAGGTCGTGCTGTAATCTTTAATCACGCGGCGGAAACGATTGATCGCACCGGTGTGCATATTGCGGACCTGATAAAACCGCCCAATTTCCATGTGCTTTCCCGCCAACTGATCCTGAGTCAGATCATACTTCACCCGCGCGTCTCTAGCGTATTCCGAATCAGGAAACTGCTCAATTAAGCGTTCAAAACGCTCAGCAGCTTGGTGCGTGAGAAACTGATCCCGACCAACGTCGACAATCTGCTCAAAATACGACAAGCCCGCCATATATTCTGCATAGGATCTGCGCTCAGCACTGGGATTGAGTTCCACATAGCGATCAAAGGCCAAAATCGCACCGTCATAATCGCGCTTCAAATACAGAACATACCCTGACATCAACTGCGCACGCGCAGCCCATACCGAATAGGGATGCTGCAACTCAACCTCTTGGAACCGCCTGGAAGCTTGGCCGTATTTGCCCTCCGCGATCGAAACCAAGGCGCGATCGTACAGCACCCTGATCGGCTCTTCGACGATCAACTCGAACTCTGGCTCGGGAGTGCTGCAGCCCGAGACAAGTAACCCAGTCAACAAAACAGATACCAGCGAAAAACGCACCGAAGTCATCACAGCAGTTCTCATCCGTTGCGCAATACCCGAAAACACGAGGAAACCGAATACCCTATTGAAACCGTTTTGCCAGTGTCCACTTTACGCTCTTTAACACACTCAGGCACAACTGAACACGCCTCGTCCGCAAGGACTAAGTTTTTTCAGTAACGCAGGCTCGAACAACAAATATGCGCCCCTGAGAGGCTCTCTTTAAAGAGTGTAGCAGTCGGACTCCAACAGCGCGGCAAGAGCCTCTGCATTGGTACGATGACCAGGCTTGAAGGCCGAAATATGCCCAAGTAGCGGCCAGCCCGCTAAGAACAAATCCCCGATCAAATCAAGTGCTTTGTGGCGCACCGACTCGTCGTCGCAACGCAAACCGTCTTTGTTGAGTACACGATCACCATCGTAGAGTACCGCGTTCGCGCAAGACGCCCCTAAACCCCTGCCGTAAGCTTGATATTCTTGGCGTTTCGCCTCAAGGCCAAAAGTACGGCAGTGCATAATCTCAGAGCGCAATGCACCTAGCTGAATCGGCATGTTCAGCGATTGCACGCCGATTGCCGGGATCATTGCCGTAAAGTCAATTTTGACAGCCAAAGTACCTTCCTCGTCTGCTCGAATCGGATCAAAGCGCACCCACTGCCCATCAAGGCCTTGGTATGAAAACGGGCGAGTGATACGCAAGAATCTGCGCTGTTGCTGTTGCGCCACGAGACCCGCATCAAGCATTTTATCGATAAAGGGCTGCGCACTACCGTCCAGGATCGGCAATTCCGCGCCTTCTAAAGTGACTTCGGCATTATCAATGCCACAGGCGGCAAAGGCAGCCATCAGGTGTTCAACGGTCGAAACTGTATCGCCTCCAGCGCCAATCACTGTACACAGTCCGGCAGGATCGAAGCAAATATGCGCGACATACGCTGAAATCCGTACATGACGCGCGGTGATGAAAACAATGCCACTATCGGCGGCGGCAGGCGCGACGAAAATCCGCGCGGCGAGCCCGGAATGTACTGAAATACCAGAAAATTCGACCGCCCGCGCCAGAGTGCGTTGTTGCAGATCATAACCTCTTTGCTCTGGAGACACCAATTGGGTTGAATCCGACGTACCTCGCGACACAGCGCGCATCAACGCAGGAGCAAACCCCTGATTCTCCGCGGCTGATGAGGCTGTATTCAACACAACGACAATCCTAATAGCGACGATCCTACATGAATCCTCCAAAAACTGCCCGGAACCTCAAGGACCATCCCCCTGACAGAACGATGGCAGGTTTTTAGAGACCTCCCCACATGAAACCGACCCAAGAAACGTCCAAAAGCTGCGAAACAAGTTGAACCTCAAGCCACTCCCACGACGAAGATATAGGTACAATCTGGGTGTAATTCAGTAAAATAAATGTGACGGATTGTCACATTTACTACTGCGCGCTAGAACATTGTTCCTCAAGGCATGAAACGCATCGAACTGCTGCGGAACTTATCGGCGCAGGAAGCTTGGAATGGTCACACCTGAAGACGCTGGCTTATAGCCTTCTTCGCTAGGCATTTTGCTACCAAGCTTAGCCTGATGCGAGCGGCGACGCAACTCAGATAGTGGCGAACGAACAGAAACCACTGCCGATGACTCCGTAGGAGTATCGCCAAGTTGCGCGGGGGGTGGCGACAAGGGGGGGATTGGGCTCGCGTAACCATCAGGGCGCAGTGCCGCCTGATGCAAAGACATGTTCTCGGGCGCAGTCGGCGCAAAAAGACCATCTTCGGGTTCAGAGGAACCCGGTTCGAATGCCTGAGACTCCGCTGTCTCCTCTTCCGGAGTCGCTACGATCACCTCAGATTCTAGCACAGGCGCGGCAACGAATTGCGGGCTTCGCAGTACTGCCGGAGTAGGCGCCACCCTAACCGTTGGTATTGATGCTCTCGCTACCGTCAAAGCCTGTGACGCAGGTTTCCCTATGCCCGCCTCGGCATCAACCCCGGTGGCAATCACCGAAATACGGATGTTATCGCCCAATTCCTCGCTGATGGTCAGGCCAAAAATCACCAGTGCATCCTCAGAAACTTCTTCGGTAATACAATTCACCGCCTCGTTGGTCTCCGCAAGCGTCACATCGATACCAGAAGTAATGTTGATCAAAACGCTACTTGCACCACGCAGGCTGATGTCTTCGAGCAGTGGATTGTTGATCGCCTTTAGCGCAGCGTCTGTGGCGCGATTTTCACCCGAAGCCTCACCCGTGCCCATCACTGCCTTGCCCATCTCTTTCATTACGGTTTTGATGTCGTTAAAGTCGAGATTGATCCTGCCTTCCTGCACGATCAGGTCGGTAACACCACGAACACCAGAAAGCAGAACATCGTCGGCGTGACCGAATGCATCAGTGAGCGTGGTCGGGCCATTGGTGAGACGGAAAAGATTTTCATTCGGGATCACGATCAACGTATCGACAAATTGTTGTAACTCGCTGATACCCGTTTCGGCGATTTCTGCACGACGCTTACGCTCGAACTTGAACGGTTTCGTCACCACGCCCACGGTGAGGATACCCATTTCCCGTGACAATCGCGCGATCACTGGAGCCGCACCTGTCCCCGTTCCGCCGCCCATGCCCGCAGTGATGAACACCATATGGGCATTTTTCAGCACGGTTTGAATTTTCTGTTCTGATTCCAAAGCCGCCGCGCGCCCGACATCGGGATTCGATCCTGCCCCCAAGCCTTCAGTGGCTTCAATGCCCAACTGAATTTTCGTCGTCGCTACGGATTTTCCCAACGACTGCGTATCGGTGTTCATCGCAACGAACTGCACGCCGGGGAGTTTTTTCTCGATCATGTTGTTGATGGCATTACAGCCCGCACCACCAGCACCGATAACCACGATTCGCGCTTGAAGTTTTTCTATTTCGGCAGGAGAGATGTCTAACACGTCAAGTCCTTATTTATTAAGTATTATTTTTGGCATTTCCCCTTAAGGAAAATGCCTCTTCACGAGTCAGTACATAACAAAAAAAACCGCAAAGATACACCGTTGATGCCAAATAACTTGTCCAGCACGGTTTGATTCAATTAAAAATACTTTAAAATCAATTAATTAAATACATTAAGAGAACACACCCTTGAGCCACTGCCAAAAACCGTCCAAAGAAGTCTTTTTGATCCTAGCAACCTTGATGAACTGCTGCTCCCCAAGGTCATCGCCGAGCATATAATACCACATACCGAGGCATGCCATAAAAGCATTATCGCCGTGCGTATGCTGTAATCCTCGCGCCACAACAACTTCGACCTTGAGCAATTGCTGCGCGACCGGAAGCATATCACTCATACTACGCCCTCCGCCAGTCAACACGATTTTGTGGCGAAAACTCGGGGTCGATTCTAGCCAGGTATTGCCTTCCAGAACCGAGCGCGCCGCTTGGAAAACATTGTTCAACTGAATGCGCAGAATGTTGACAAATTGCGGCACATCAACCGAACTTTGGGATTTGTTATTACTCAGGCGGTATTTGATCGCATTGCCGCGCACGCCCATACCTTTCGTGACCTTAAGACTCTCGGCAGTTTCGCTCGAACAACGCAATTGGTTTTTCAATTCACGTGATAAAATTTCCATCCCTACGGCGCTTGATTCCAAATACACCGGATGACCATTTTCAAACACGCACACCCCAGTGCTGTTTGCCCCCAAATCAAACACTGTGCAGTTTGGTTCCTTCGTTTCGCGTATCGCCGCCAGCCCGTGGGCAAGACCGTCATAAATGTAACGCCGCACCCCAATGCCCCCCTCTTTCAGCAAACTATCATAGATCTTCAACTCACTATGACGCACCGCGATAATCATGGCATAGAACGTCAGTTTGTCGCCCTTCATGCCCACCGGATGTTGCTGCAAGTCACCGCCATCAATCCGAAATCCAATCGGAATCCGATGCAAGGGCACGTAGCCTTCGTTATACTCAAGATTGATGTTTTTCTGGAGGTACAGGATATCCGACTCGGCAATGGCTTTGCCATTAGTCTGTACCGAGATACTCCGTACCTCTTTCAACGCTGCGCTATCCTTGACTGCAACGCTGCAATACGGCAGGTCAGGCGTTCCAAGCTCAGAACGCAACTCCTCGGCAAGAAGTTTGAATTCGGTTTTTAATGCGGACAAATTATAGAATCCATCCTTGCCGCGACCAGGAATCGCGCGGTTTAACGCCACGGTCTCGATCAATTCATCATCATTATAAATCGGCACGAGAACCCGCGCCAAAGTCCTCCCGATATCGATATAACCGAGCATCATGACATGACTGATCCTTCCAGCCGAGATTATGTGAAAAATTTCCGCACACACACAAAACCAACGCCACTGAGTGCAGTGAACGAAAAACATGTGCGTGCATAGTGCTTCTGGCAGTAATAGGGCAAGGATGCAACTATTCTGAATTGTCAATTTTTTGATGGAAAATCGACCCGAAGTTTCGGCAGCGCCCGAAAATCGTACCCCAGCACTGCGCGCTGCGAGAGTTGGTAGCGCGCCTCAATATCCGCGAGTTCCTTGAGCCTGATGATCAGCGCGCGAGGATTGCTCGCGTGGAGGTAAACGTAATAGAGTCCAGGCGCGTTTTTTCGCCGATACCACAGCTTCCAGCCCGAAAACCGCAAACGATCCGCACGCACTAAATAGGTAAAAGATTCGGGTAGCTCTTGTCGTGCCTGAAGAAGTTCCGGTAGATAACCATCGGCTCCCTGCCCGCTCAAGCGCAAAAGATGTGCAAACACAGGTACCTCATCCCGCGCGATTTCGACAAAGGCTTCACCTGCGGCATTCACCAACCAAAACTGCCGCAAAGAATCAGCATACAGCGCAAACGGCGTTTCCTCGCTAAAGTGTACCAACACCTGTCCCGTTTGTAGGCGTGTGATACGCGCATCCACCACCCAAGAATGCCGACGGATCGCTTGTTGCAAGGTAGGCAGATCCAAATCGAGTACTGTTTGCGCACGGTCTGTTTGAGGACGAAAATCACGCTGCTGGCGTAATGCCTTAGCAATATGCTCGCGCAACGAAGCAATATCGGCATATTTTGTGCCATCGAGCAAAAAATCATCAACATCGACTTCAGGGAACACCATGCCCTGCATTTGATCAAATTGTTGCTCAGGATAGATGATGAGCTGCTGCCAAAAGAACTGCAACCAGCTTTTCAGGCTAACACTAAACACCATACCGAACCCGACCAATGTCATGACCGCAAGAGCGTAGCGCACCCATGGCATCTTCAAAACATCACGCAATTCCCCACTCAACGAGGGTTGCGCAACAATATGGCACGGCTCGTCGATAGGCAGTGTCGGCCTAGAGTGCAAGAGGTTAATCATGGCGCGCGGCAGCAAGAATTTTGTGAATCAACGTCGGAAAATCCCACCCGTACAAGGCGGCCTGCTCGGGTAGCAAAGAAGTCTCGGTCATGCCAGGCTGCGTGTTGATTTCAAGAATCACCAGTCGATCTTGGGCGGGATCGTAGCGAAAATCCGAACGGCTCACCCCACGCAAACCCAACACCTGGTGCGCGGTGCGCGCAATCTCATACAGGCGCTGTTGCAAAGATTCCGGGATGTTTGCAGGACATATGTGCGTTGCTCCTGCGACAGCGTCGTATTTGGCGCGATAATCATAAAAACCTGCATCCACCACCAACTCAGTGACCCCAAGCGCAACAAGATTGTCTCCGTCCTCTGCAACAGCCACCGTCAATTCGCGACCCGGGATAAATTCTTCAAACAGAACCGCGTTGCGCTGCGCCAATTCCACAATATCGGTGTACGCATCTGCAAATGCTGCACCGACTTCGTACACCTGCACCCCGATGGATGAGCCTTCCGCCACGGGCTTGACCACCAAAGGCAGTGCAATGGGCCAGTCCACAAGTGCAATCACCGCCGCGTGATCAAAGCAAAAACTGCGAGCAATCGGCAATGCGTGGGCGCGAAAGACATCAAGCGACATCGCCTTGTGCATCGCAACGGCAGAGGCCAAGACCCCTGAATGGCTGTAGGGAACTGCCATCAGATCAGCTACCGCCTGTACACGACCGTCTTCGCCGTATGTGCCATGCAGGCAATTCAGCATCACAGTGCAGCCATTTTGCAACACGGCTACAAGGTCTTCGACGCGTCCGCGAAAATCGTGGCAAGTGTGAAGACAGCCCAAAGCATCAAGCGCGGCAGCACAGGCACGCCCCGTGGCCAGACTCACCTCACGCTCAGCCGAAGTGCCGCCCATGACCACCAAGACTTTCGTTTCCGCCACTCGACCATTCATCATACGCTCTCTGCCTCGTGTCGAGCAGGAATTCCTTCACGGCGAATCTCCCACTGAAGCTCAATACCAAATTGCGCCCTCACCCGCTCGCGCACGGTTTCGGCGAGTATTTCAAAATCCGCCGCACTCGCCCCACCAGCGTTGATCATAAAATTGCAATGCTTCTCGCTGATCTCAGCGCCACCAACCCGCATTCCCCGGCATCCGGCAGCGTCAATCCACTGCCAGGCATGACGACGATCGCCTGTGATCGGAGAATCCTGCATCGGATTAACAAAGGTCGAACCGCCGGTAGCCACGCCCACCGGTTGCGTTTCGGCGCGCCGTTGTTGCACCGCGGCAATTTCGGCTTGAAGCTCTGCAGGAACACGGCACGGGCAGCAAAATACCGCCGAGATAAAAATCCCTTCCTTCAGCCCACAATGACGATAGCCGTGTTCAAGTTCGGACTTGGGCAAATGATGAATCACTCCACCACGATCCATCCATTGGATAGATTCGAGTTGATCGAAGATCTCGCCACCGTACGCACCCGCATTCATCGCCAACGCCCCGCCAATTGAACCTGGAATCCCGGCGAGAAAACTCAAGCCCCCCAGCCCCCATTCCGCGGCTTTCTTCGCCACCTGTACGCTACGCCCACGTGCGCCAGTTTGCAATCGGTGTCCATCAAGCTGGTGAATTTCAGCAAAACCACCACCCAGTTGCACCACCAACGCAGTGATCCCGCCGTCACGAATCAGCGTATTTGATCCCACACCCAAGCAAAACAGTGGTGCATCAACAGGATACTGCCGCAGAACCAGCGCCAGGTCTTTGGCATCTTCGGGGATAAACAATACCTGCGCTGCGCCGCCAACCTTGAGCCAAGTGCGCTTGGCTAGTGGCGCGTTCTCGCGCACACTGCCGCACGGCAATCGTTTCAGCCACGCAATGTTCATGAATCACCCCTTAACGCCTCTAGGGCTGAGGGTAACTCATGCGCAATGGTGGTGATCGATCCAGCACCAAGACACAACACCAAATCCCCGTCCTGCATCCGCGATTCCACCGCACAAGCCAGTGCTGCAACATCATCCGTCATCGCCACCACGTCCTGATGCCCGAGCCTGATCATATCGGCGGCGAAGATATCGTAGGTACACTCAGCAATCGCAGTCTCACCCGCAGCGTAGACTGGCAACACCAGCAAGGTCTCGGTCTTGGCAAACACGCTCAGAAAGTCACCATACAATGCCCGAAAACGGCTATAGCGGTGGGGCTGAAACAGCACAATCAAACGCCTAAAATTCATGCGCTGCGCCGCACTTAACACCGCTTGAATTTCCACCGGATGGTGGGCATAGTCGTCAATAATCGCGACACCGCGCACATTGCCCGTGCGCTGAAAACGCCGCCTGACACCGCCAAAGCTCTCGATCCCTGTGGCAATATCGCGCGCTGGGATTCGCAGTTCGCGCGCCACTGCGATGGCAGCTAAGGCATTGCAGATATTGTGGTCTCCCGGTAGATGCAACCGCACCGCCACAGACGATTCAGCATCCTCAATGTGACACGGTTGAAAATGCACATCAAAACACTGAACTTCGCCATCCATACGGACATTATCGGCGCGCACCTCAGCGTGGGGATTCAGCCCATAGCTGATCACACGACGGTCTTTGAGTTGCTTAAGCAAAGCCTGCACTTCAGGGTGGTCAGTACACATCACCGCAAAACCAAAAAACGGCACATTATCGATAAAGCGCGCGAATGCCGCCCGGATTCCATCGAAGTCGCTATAGTAATCGAAATGCTCGGCATTGATATTAGTGATGACCCCTGCCACATGAGGCAATTTCACAAAACTACCATCAGACTCATCGGCCTCAACCACCATCCATTCGCCGCCGCCAACCAGAGCGTTAGAACCAAATTGGTTGATGACCCCGCCATTAATCACCGTAGGGTCAAGATGGGCATGAGCCAGAACATGCGCGATCAGCGACGTGGTCGTCGTCTTCCCATGTGTCCCCGCCACAGCAATCGTGTTCTTCAACAGCATCATCTCGCCAAGCATTTCGGCACGATGCACGATGGGGATTCCTGCGGCGCGAGCAGCAATAATCTCGGGATTGTCTGCTTTTACGGCGGTTGAGCGCACCACATAATCGACTCCGTGCAGATGCTCTGGCGCGTGGCCGTGATGAACCACAACCCCAAGGTCGCGCAAACGCTGAACATTGGCATTCTTGCTTTGATCCGAGCCACTAATCCGATAGCCGAGACGATGCATCAATTCCGCGATTCCAGACATGCCGATACCGCCGATACCGATAAAGTGCAGAGTTCCAATGTTTATGCTGAGTCGTCTGGTCATGGATCGGGTCAAACGTTTAGAAATTACGCCTCTACATGCTCGACGAGTTGTGCCAGCGCGTTCGGCATTGCATGCGCAGTCATGGCCTGAGACATCAGGCGTAACTGCGCGGGGTTTGTAATGAAAAACATTAATCGTTCTGCCAACAGCGCCGGGGTCAACGCCGACTGCAGAATGATCTCCGCCGCACCGACCTTGGCATAGTAGCCCGCATTGAACCATTGATGATTATCGGCTGCAATGGGCAAAGGCACAAAAAGTGCGGGTAAGCCCGCATTACTAGCCTCAGCCGTGACGCCGCCACCGGCGCGAGCAATGATCAGATCAATCCCGGCCATCTGCCCGGCAACGCCGGGGATAAAACGCGCACAATGCGCCCTGACGCCTAAGTCCGCGTACGCACCCCGCAGCACTTCTGGATCCACCTGCGCGACCTGCTGCACAAGACGAAGTTTCCGGCGTACAGCCTGCGGAATCAAGGCCACCGCCTTGCGCACCACCGTATCGAACACTGCCGCCCCCTGCGAGCCACCCAACACCAGCAGAGCAAACTCAGTAGACTCTTCTTTACCCGTTTCTTGCTTTACACTACTGGCAGTATCGGGATTCCCCACGTGCACGGTACGCACGTTAGGTGGGCATTTTTGCGTTTCTGAAAACGCCAATGCCACCAACATGGTCTTGCGCGCCAGCAGGCGGTTTACCTGTCCCATGATCGCGTTCTGCTCATGAATCATGGTCTGGCGGTTCTCGTGCTGCGCCGCCAGCACCATCGGCAAGGCAGCGTAACCACCAAAACCGATCACCTTATCGGGGCGATACCGCAACAAGAGAACATGTGATTGGATATACCCTAAACTCAAGGCCATCAAGGCTTTGATACAGCGCAGCAACCCACGCCCCATCATGGCCTCGGCGGCAATACAGTGATGGGGCATTTCACCAACAAAACGCCGCCCACGCCGATCGGTAATGAGCGTAACAACATGATCACGTGCCTGCAATGCCCGTACAAGCGCGAGCGCCGGAAACACATGCCCGCCAGTACCACCTGCAACAATAAAAAACCGTGTCATCAACGTCTTTCCGTATCAACTCAACACCGTCGGATGTCGTCTCGCGACAGGAAGAGCAAAAGCCCAAGCGAGAAAAATACCCCGATCAACGAACTTCCTCCATGAGAAATCAGTGGTAGAGTCATCCCTGTAGGTGGCAAAAATCCGGTTCCCGTCGCAAGATTGATGAACAGTTGGCCCGAAAGCAGAACCACTAAACCCCATAGCCAGAACCGTAAGGCAATATCTTCGACCGCCCACAAACGATGCACCGCGCGAAACAGCACCAACAGCATCAGAACGGCCGGAAATACCGCCACTACGATGCCAAATTCCTGCATCATCAACACAAAGACAAAGTCGCTTTCAACATCCGATAGCCAATACCACGGCCGAAGAACACCCTCGGCAACACCACCAAACCATGGCGCTTTTTGCGCGGTGATCACTGCCAGCACGACTTGATCGGTGGGATCGTAATTTTTGTTGAAAAAATCGTCTATCCGCACGCTGATGTGACCGAAATAGAAATACACCCCCGTAAAAATTATGGGCAGCAAAGCTGAAAAGAGCGCAACCGCCATGAGTGGAGTAAGTTCTACTGCCAGCACCGTAATCACTGCCAAAGCAGCAAACATGAGCAAAAATTGACCAAAATCTGGTTGGATCAACGTCAAGGCGAAGGCGAGCACGATAAAAAAGCCCGAAATACTCCAACGGGTTCTTTTTAAGACCCCCATGCTACAGGCGTAGCCTTGGATGATAGCGAGGACTGAGACAATGGCAACTTTAAAAATTTCAACTGGTTGCAGAGTGAAATCCTCGCCCGGAAGTAAAATCCACCGCTTGGCACCCTTAATCTCAATTCCGATAAGCGGCACCAAAGCCATCAGCACGAAGGTACCAAGAAAGGTCAGCAACACGATAAACATCAGTGCTCTGCGTGACATCATTGATAGGGCAACCATACCCGCGAGTCCTCCAAGACCGACGATCAATTGCTTGGCAAACACGATATCGTTCACCCGCGCCACTGCAAGAGACTGCACGATTAAGCCAAAGCCAAATATCAGCAAAATGGCCAGGATACTGACCTTGTCAACCTGCACTATCCAGCGTTCAAAATAGGCCAAGACACCACCCGCCGTAGTCATCTCTTGCGTAGCGGAAGTTGTCCTAGAAGCTTCACGCAACAATTGCACCGGGGGCTGAGGTTGCTTCCCGGAACGCTTTAAACCCTGCGCACCTCGTCGCAATTCGCGCAATAAACTCAGAACAGCGTTATCCGGCGCGCCCGCAACCAAATGCGCACCACACTTGGCAGCTTTGGCGATGAAAGCGTTTCCCCGAACAGTAAAATTCGCAAACTGATCGAACGAGGCACATCCCGGCGCAAAAAGCACGGTCTTCGGCGTATCGGCTCCGCTTCGCAGGTTTTCCGTCACCCTATCCATCGCTTGATCAAGTGTACTACAGCGATGCACCTCTACACTATCTGGCAATCTTCTCGTGGCAAGATACGCCGCAAGCTCTTCTTCGGCAGCACCAATCAAATACACTGCCTCAAGATCGTCGAAGCAATCGCGGAGATCGTCAAAACCTCCCGCCTTGGTCTGGCCACCAGCAATCCAGTGAATCCGGCGAAATTGCCGTAAAGCATCCGCCGCAGCTATCGGGTTTGTCGCCTTGGAATCATCGACGAACAGCACTTTCTCTCGCCACCCAACCGGATTTTGGCGGTGGTCGAACGCGATTGTCCGCACGGCCTTTTGCGCCA
This sequence comes from Alphaproteobacteria bacterium, assembly GCA_013216065.1. Classification (GTDB taxonomy): domain Bacteria; phylum Pseudomonadota; class Alphaproteobacteria; order JABSOH01; family JABSOH01; genus JABSOH01. The sequence goes on along the minus strand of JABSOH010000011.1, from coordinate 2,776 downwards.
AAGCCGAAAAATTCTTGAGCGGATAGCGGCACAGTAAAGCATATACGGCCGTTAAATTGCGCATATGCTGCACACTGTTCAGCAAAACATCTTGAGTCGCGTCCAAGATCACCAACGGCACTTCGTCGCGATGATCCACCAGTTGACCATTGAGTAAGTACACCCCACCTTCGATGGCTTTCTGCACAGAAAGCTTCAAAATTGGAATGCCCTGCTCTTCGGCACGCTCGGCAATCCCTGCACAGTACGGATCGTCGATACTGATCACCGCACCGAGCCCATTTGGCTTCAAGACATCAAGAATCCGCGCCTTACTGTCGCGGTAGGATTCGATGCTGCCGTAGCGCTCAAGATGATCCGGGCTGATATTCAACAACATCACACGATCAAAAGCGGCGGTATGCATCAAATCAAGCTGATAGGACGACAGTTCGAAGATCAGACAATCCTGATCGTGGTGTGACGCAAGAGATACAACACCATTATTGCCCAAGGCCCGAGCCTCGAAACCCTGAAGGCGAATAATCGCTTCAAGCCAACTCACCACCGAGGTCTTGCCGTTGGTGCCACTGACGGCAAATTTCGCGGCATTCGCCGCGATCAATGCGGGGGTAAAAGCCGTGCTTTTCGCCAGCAACCAGTCGATGTCACAAGCGAGTGGCACCCTCTGCTCTCTCGCTTGTTGAGCCAAACCATACGCCGCATGATCGGTATCCTGACCATTCCAAGGAATCCCGGGACTCATCAAGAGCATGGTAATGCTCTGCGGGATGCCACGATGACCAAAATCCCACAACATATACCCTGCCGTACTGGCTTTCATGCGTGCATCAGGGTGATCATCCCAACAGCACGCGTCAATCCCACGCTCCTTAAAGAAGGCCATTACAGCAAGACCCGTGACGCCAAGACCATACACGGCATATATTGGAACATCACTGGAGTCGAAAGAGGGAGGCATTAGCGGAGTTTTAAAGTAGAAAGGCCAACTAAACCAAGTATCGCGGCAATGATCCAAAATCGGATCACGATGGTGGATTCTGCCCAGCCTTTTTCCTCGAAATGATGGTGCAAGGGCGCCATGGAAAACACGCGCCGCCCGAACACGCGGAACGAAAATACTTGGATCATCACCGATAGCGTTTCGACCACGAACAGCCCGCCGATAATGCCCAGAACAATTTCGTGCTTGGTGATCACGCTGATGCCACCGAGTGCGCCACCTATCGCCAGCGAACCTGTGTCGCCCATGAACACTTTTGCGGGCGGTGCATTAAACCATAGAAAGCCAAAGCCCGCACCGATCAGCGCAGCGCAGACCACAGCAAGTTCCCCAGTACCCGGCACACTAACGATTTGCAAATAGTCCGAAAACACTGCATGTCCGACCATATAACTGATGATGCTGAAACATCCCGCCGCGATCATCACCGGCACGATGGCGAGGCCATCGAGACCATCGGTCAAGTTGACCGCATTGGCCGAACCAATGATAATCAGCATCGCAAACGGCACCATGAACCACGACAGATGCAGCATAAAATCCTTGATGAACGGCACGCTGAGGAACATGGCGGCATCGCCGCCATGAATAATGATCACAGTCACTGAAAATCCTGCTGCGGCAAGCCCTTCAAGTCCCAAACGCACTTTGCCGGGCAGACCCCTAGATTTACGGCGTATTTTCAGCCAATCGTCCCAAAAACCGATACTGCCAAACAGCAAGATCAACACCATCACCGCCCAGACGTAGCGGTTGCTCCAATCGCCCCACAGCAACACAGAACCCACGGTCGATAGCACGATCAAAATCCCGCCCATACTCGGGGTGCCGATTTTCGATAGGTGTGTCTCGGGCAAATCCTCACGCACGGTGGCGCCACCGTATTGCCAGTGACCCAACTTTCTGATCGACCAAGACCCCAACAAAAACCCGATAAACATCGCGGTCATTAAAGCCAATCCGCTACGAAACGTGATATAGTGCAACACGTTGAAGGGCTGGAAATAATCGGTGAGTTCCACCAGGAGGCTTGCTAGCATGGGCGCAATTCTTGCAACTGAGGGTTGGATAGACCGCGAACCACCCGATCCAAACCGACCGAGCGCGATGCCTTGAATGCGACAACATCGCCTGCCTTGAGATAGGCTACTAGCAGGGTAAAAATCTCCTCGGCGCAGTCTGCCGCATGGATCAGACGGTCAATCTCCGGGCTTAAGGCAACAAAGACCTCGCCAACCACAAAAACTGCGTCAAAACTATAATGATTGAGACGCATGATCAATTGCTGATGTGTCAGCAGGGTCAAGGAACCGAGTTCTTTCATATCTCCGAGTACGGCTATTTTGCGTCCGCCCGTGGTGCACGCCAAGTCCTCAAGACAGGCCAGCATCGAGGGTAAGGAGGCATTATAGCTGTCATCAATCACCGTGATCTGTCCTCCCAATCCAAGTTGGACCAGACTTTGCACACCACGTCCGGGTTCTGGTTGCCAGTTGCCCAAGGCGGCGATCATGCCCTCGACATCAGATTCAAATACGGTATAAGCCGCGCATACTGCCAGCAAATTGTCATGGTAGCGCGTGAACTTACCCGTATCGTCGTCAAGCAAAATTTCCCCCTGATCGTATAGACTGTTCTCGCACCAAGCGAACCGGCCTTGCGGGGCATTGTACACCTGCACGTGAACATTTGGTGGCAGTGCAGCATCAAAAACCGCCCGAAACTCTGGCTGATTCGGGATCAAAGCGACGCCTTCAGATCGCAATCCTGTAC
>JABSOH010000108.1 GCA_013216065.1 Alphaproteobacteria bacterium | reverse complement strand
CGGCTCATCTCCTGATTGCCGCCTCTTGCGCCAGAGGCATGAACTTTGCCATGGGATGCATCAATCATAAGCCATTCATAATCAGGCTTGTCGATCAAGATTTCTAAAAGCTTTGCCCACACGCCCCTGTCGCACTAAACGACAGTGCGTATTGCTCCGGTCGCTGTAATAATCCGTCGGCAAGTCACGCCATGGCGCATCGGTGCGCATGATCCGGAAAACCGAGTCGATAAAACTCCGGTTGTCTCTGGCTATGCCGCCCCAACTGCCCACGCGACCCGGTAGACGCGGTTCCAGCAAGCCCCATCCTTTCTCTGATCTGTCGTGTCTGTGATGTGATGCTACCTGTATCATGTGAAACCCTCCTTATTTACAAGAATCTCATTTTTCTCATCTCGTGACTACAACATCTAAACCGTTTCCTCGGCACGCATAAACCGATTCAGCACCACGATAGGCTGCGCTGATCTGTTTTAGCCGCTTGCCATGATTTTGGACATCGGCAAAATAGCAGTACAGATCGGGATGATGCCGCTTTACGAGCGTGCGAACTGACCTTTCTGCCCCTCACAGGTCAGCAAGTCGTCAAACTGCATCTCACACAAAGCACGGTGAACTTCACACAGCAAAATTAGCCGCGAATGCGGCTTTTGCCGCTGATCCCTCTGGCGTAACAGCTTGCATACCTAGACTCGCAAACAACACGTCATCGCACAGAAAACCCACACTGTGCCGTGATGCGCACAAAGTCTCTTCCGGTGATCTTTGCACCGTCGTATGATGCCGCAAATGACCCTAATACCGAAAATCCCCAACCTCGGCCTCAGTCATGTCCAAAAAATAACTCCAATTTTGGTTATACACGCAAGCGCATACCTTGAGCGAGATACCATCAATATTCGGGTTTATCGTTGATCACCACTCCGATTGAAGATTAAAAAAAGCAGGTTCTTTGTATGTGTCTCAGGGTTCATTCTGGAGCTTTTGACGTTCCAGATATGCCTCCTGATATAGATTTTGTTGTTCAGGATGCCGTAATTGTGTGCTTTGCCAGAGATTATGTAGAGAGCTTCCTGACCATTTGTTACCCTTTGGTAATGGTATACCTTCGGCATTAAAGATGCCGATAACAAGACCCACCGAATAGCCTTCGGCAAACAGAGTGAAGGCGCGTCTGATGATCGCAGCTTTTACAGGGTCAATGTCTCTTTCACCATTGACTTCACAGCCATCGCGTATCTTCATTTCGTAGCCGTAGAGAATAGCAAATATTTTATCTTTCAGTGCCTGCCCTTCATGCGAGCATTTAACCTGATGGCGCAAAGTTTTAAGAAACAACGCATTTATCGTGCTGTTGCAGACGATATGTAACTCGTTAATTTCTCCCTCGAAGAATGTGTTCATGACGACATCGTAGAACTGCATCAGTTGAAAGACGCTGGCGGTATCTTTATTACATTGCGGAAGAGACGATCCAGTGACTCAATGACCCATTCGGCCTGGCCCAGTGCATCAGGCCAGATATCTTCGGCTCCGCGCTTCACAGCGTGCTTGTCTTCCTCACGCAAACATTGCCCCGGCGCAGAGACCAGGCCACAATCTGACCACCGCGGGGAAATACCCCGCACGGGACAACGCACGACGCTGGAAGATCGCCTTGTCAAACACTCCCGGAATACCCGGCGCGGCGCCTCGCCAGGCTCCAGACCGAAAAAGCGCAATCGGCCCAGACGATCCCGGATCAGAAACTCCATCTGCTCATCGTTCACATTGTGTTGCGCTGCCAGCCTTGAACATCAACACGGGGGTGGACGACCTCCTTGCAAGCCATGGAAATACTGCAAACCCGCCTCCATCACGGAAGATCTCAAAGTCAACACGGGATGATCATACCTCCAGAGGATCACCCGCCGCAGATAAACGCGCCAAATGCAGCAAAAAAGCTCAAATTCTTCATTAAGTCCCCCAAAAGAAGCGTCTCAAGCTCAAAAACACCTCTCAAGATAATGAATCACAAATCAAACAAAAATCATGGTCAATGGAGGTGTCCAAGTAAAGACCTCCTTACGGTTGCGTTTCAATTTCACGCATCAACCTTCACCCCCTGTTTGAATTGACTTTTTTCATCTTTCGTATTAGCATGAACCTACGACTAAATAATTTCGTCGTTCACAACTTACGTAGAGTGCTTTTAAGGATTGACGACTAAATATCTTGAAAGGAGAGTGATATGACATTTCGACTTATTGGAGCCGTGGTATTTGGATTTATAGGATGGTTATTGGGAACAGGAACTGTAATTGCCGGTAGTGTTTTCGGTGCAGTTGACAGTGCAATTTCTGGTGCAGGTGTCTTTATTGTTTTAGGTCTTCTGCTTGGTTTGTTTGCTGGCCCAGACATTAAATATCTCTATAATCAATTTAATAAATAGTCACTTCAGGAGGAAAAAATAACTTACACATCATCGAGACTGATGGCATCTTCCTTGAATACGCCTGATTGTACAGACTTCTGTTGGCTATAGTCTTTAGGTCGTGGCTTTGGCAAGCAGATTGCCCACTGTTCGAACAATACGGGGTCTTTGTCTTTAGGGATGTAGTGGCTTTTATGCCCCTGATCCCACTTCGCCTTGGCTTGCTCGCTATCTTTGAACAGCAAAGGTTGGTAGATGTCTGGGCTGGGTCGGCCTCACCCCATGCGACTGTGCTTGCCTAAATGCAATTCCGCAAAGATTTTCCGATAGCCGACAATCGACACCATGACTAGCGGATCAAAACTTGCCGTGTTGATTCTGTGCCGCATCACGCAAGATTTTCTAACTCTTTTGTATGGGGAGGACTAAGGCCATGATCTGCCGGAAGCTTGCAGCGGGTCGAAGTTCTAGCCTGGCAGGATCCGAGCGTAAATCAAAGTCACGGCAGAAACAGAACAGCCTGCCCCACATGAAAACAAAAAGCTGGCATTCTAGCAAAAATAAAGCGACCAAGAACGCGATCATCACAACCCAAAGCAGACGCAGGGGGGGAGTCTTCCCAATCTTTATGCCGATAGCGGCCATCAAGGCTATCACCCCGCCACAAACATCCCTTAATAAGAAACCGAAAAAAGGAAAACTCACCAAAGAGGAAGAAGAATACAACTGAAGGAATTCGGCATCTTAGCTGACCGGTTCTGATATCCCCGTGCCACAAAATGCTCCATCATTCCCAGCATAACCAACATCATAGCAGGATTTTAATATAGAACAGAAAAGGGGAAATTTCCCCTTATTCAAAAAACGCTACTTTTGCAACAGGTCTGATATATCAAATTTAATAATCGACAAGGCCACCATGGTATACTCGTGCTAGTGTTTTTTTACCCAAATTTCAGTTTGTTCCAGTTTCATCAATCGCGCACCCACCTTGACGGATTTACCCCCTCCATAGCAATGGGGAAATCACGCCACACATACAGCAACATACAATTTCATGGCCAACCTGCCGAACAATATCTGGCTCTTGAGCGATGGAAAACTAGGGCATCTGAACCAGCTGCGCGCGCTGGCGGGATTTCTTGGTGGCACCAGTCATGAGATTACCTGCCCTCTGTCCGGCTGGCGTGGTTCGTTCATCAAACGCTTCGGACTTGGCGCAGAATATCTTGAGCTACCAGCACTTCCGCAAACATCGCCAGACCTCATCCTCTCGGTCGCTACTGCCGGAGTCCTCGCACAGGCCGCATTATTGCACCAAAGGCCGTGTACAGCACGCCGTATCCACCTAATGTCTGCGGGGGCTTTTTCTTCCAAACTTGATGCCGAAATTCTGATGCACCACGATGTCGATACCGATTTTACCCCCAACCCCAATCAAATATTGTGTACACTGCCGCCTTCGCGTATGGCTCTGGACGATCCCGCTTATCCAAGCGTCTCACTACCCAATTTGCCTTGCGCAAATATCGTGACTCTGCTCTTGGGCGGAAGTAATCGCGCTTTTGACCTCACGCCACGAGTTGCTTTCGCTTTGGGACAAAAACTACACACAATATCTCAAGACCACGATTTTGGATACTACATCACACCATCGCGGCGCACATCTCCCCAAGCCCTTGTGGCTTTATGCAAAGGCCTCAGCAATTGTCCGCACTATTGCTGGGATGGCAGCGGTGAAAATCCCTTTGCGAGTATGATCGCCCATGCCGACACGGTACTGGTGAGCGAAGATTCGATCAGCATGCAGAGCGATGTCGCCCATGCCGGAAAGCCGATGTACATCGTGCAGTTCCCGATCAAGCCGCTCGGGAATCTGTTGCGGAAACACAGAAAATTCCGCCGCTACAACCAAAATCTGATCGAACAAGGTTACGCTCGCGCCTTTGAGGAAGACTGCACTGCATTTGCCGTATCGACCTGCACAGAAACGCAAAAACTTGCGCAAACGATACAGGCATCCCTTTGACAACGACATTAAAGACGATTCCGTCTTGCGATGATGCCTCAGACATGTAAGATGTTTACCCCATGGAAAACCTTTTATTCTTCTCTGACTCGCTTGCGGTGATTGTTCTGGTAGCGATGGCCTGCGGTTACTTCTTTGGCGCAATTCCCTTTGGGCTGTTCGTCACGCAGTTTATGGTCGGAAAAGACTTACGCCGAATGGGTTCCGGCAATATCGGTGCCACCAACGTACTGCGCACCGGAAGCAAGGCCGCCGCCGCCCTAACCCTGCTGTTTGACATGGCAAAAGGCACGATACCCAGTTTTATTTTTCTGCAAATCTCCCCTGCCCCACTCGCACTCGACCTTGCCTTGATCGCTGGCTTTTCTGCCGTGCTTGGACATGTTTTCCCGTGTTGGCTTGGCTTTAAAGGCGGAAAAGGCGTTGCGACAGTTTTTGGTGTTGTGCTGCTTCTGCAACCTGAAATATCTTTAATCATCATTGGGTTATGGCTGTCCGCCGCAGCCGTGCTACGCTATTCTTCAGTATCGTCGATTATTGCTTTGTTCGCCTTGCCGATTATCGCAATCCAACTCAGTTACGGGGTCAGCACCGTTGTGGTGTTCATGGCTCTAGCCGCACTCATCATCAGCCGACACCACGACAACATCACCCGCCTCATCAAAGGCAGTGAAACCACCATTGCGTTATTCGACCCATCAAGCAGAACCCATAGCCACAACGGTTTTCATACCACCACACAGACAACGCCGTCTAGCAATGCCGACCACGCCTATCGCTTTGACGATATCCCCTCTGAGACCCCTCAGCCCAATGCCCCGAGAACTGTCGAACAAACGGATTCCCTGAGTGAGGGCACGCCAAACTTGAGGGACGCACAACGCTACGTTCCTCTGCCCAACGAATTCCAACAAAACCACCCGGCAACTGCTGATATTCCCACCCCCCAGCAACCTGCTGAAACACCGCCTCGACAACCGAGTTATCTTACGCCTCAGGACGATCCAGCACCGCACTCGTTTCGGCGTATCCCGAATCTCAATGCCGATTAAAATTGCTACTTTACAGATATGCCTTGAAAAAAATCACCCGACTGTGCTTGATTTGCACCTACGAAATTTGGTCCTGCGACCTACGACAACGGTGCCGAAGTGACTCTGCAACGGATTATCTCTGGGGATATCCCCGGCAAGCAACGTCTAGAACCGCCGTCTACAGCCGATATCCGCCATGAATTAACTGCGTTGGATAAGCTGGATACAGCATTGTCTCAAGGCTTGCGCGCTGCGTTGATACTGCGCTCATCGTGAAAACCTGAATTACGGCACCATCACAGTGGTGGCTGGCAGTACCAATCACATCTCTAACCACCCGAAAATGCCGAGATCTATCACGACATCGCCAAAAACACCCTGATCATCAGCGAGATGCCCTTGGGATACGAACCTCAAGCACTCCTGTTTCCGCGTTGAAATCGCATAATCGCCGAGCTGAATCGCCTCACCATTGTGGTCGAATCTTCACTCAAATCCGACTCGGGCGTCACCGCTAGCCTCGCTACAGACTGACCTGCCCCCCGTACAATCCCTCGTTTTAAAGTAGAGTCTGCCCAACCTTTGAAGGAGTAGACGAATGCGAAGAGCCGATTTTCTGAGGCACAAATTATTGATATGATCAAGGAGCAGGAGACTGGCCTGCTGACAGCGGTTATCTGTCGCAGGCACGGCAATCAGCCCGTCGAGCTTTTACGGGCTGATTGCCAGGGCATAGTGGAGCTTCAGAGATGCGCCGCCTCAAATCTCTGGAAGATGAAAACGCCCAACTTAAGCGCCTGTTGGCGGAGACAATGTTGGACAATGCCGTTTTGAAAGATATCCCGGGAAAGAGCTGACGACACGCGATCAGAGGCGGGAAGCGACGCTTCGTGCGGATGGATACAGGCTCTCGCAGCGCAGGCCACCGACGTCGATCCAGAGACTGTCCGGCGCGAACGCCCGCCGGACAATCAAAATATCCAGAAAGAAATGAAACAGCTCGCGGCGAAACAGCGACGATTTGGATATCGCCGGACCAGGGTGCTGCTGGAAGGGAATGAAAATGAACCACGGGAAACTGAGGACCTTTATTAACCTGTGGTGGACTGATGAATTTTGTGATTCACTGATGGTGTTTGGTCAATGAGGGAGCAGAGATGTCTTTGGCTTTTTTGATTTCGAAGAACGTTTAGATCGCTTGGGCCACCTTGGTAATCAACTGGGGTGTTGCGGTTGATTTTGATATTTTCCGCGCTGATCCGGAAGTAGCGCTTGCCTATTCAGACAGAGG
>JABSOH010000107.1 GCA_013216065.1 Alphaproteobacteria bacterium | reverse complement strand
TCAGCACAAATCATTGATTCCTTCGAGCCATCTCCAGATCCGCTTAATCCCGACGAAGAGCAGCGTAGCGGTCAAATCATCGATCACAAACTAGAATCCGAACAAATCACCTTGTTATTCTCGCTTTCCCTGTCCGCAACCGAGAATGATCCTCTAGCGATTTTCCGCCGGGGACGTAACCTGTGGGTAGTAATCAAACGCGCCAACGCGCTGGAAAATACCCAAATTTCAGAGGCTGCCAACCGCTATATTCGCCTATACGAAGACATCTCGACCAGAAATGAGACTATCCTGCGCCTCATCATTGATGAGGACGTCAATCCCAACATCTTGTTCGCGCCCAGTAGCCGCAATCGCCTCGGCAGGGAAATGTTGTTGAATTTCTACAAACAGCCCATGCGCAACGAGCAGGAGATAAATGTCAAGGTCGAAGTCGATAAGCTCAACGGCAACCCCTACATTCTGATCGCTGACCGTCAAAGCCAAGACATGATCGAATTGATTGATCCTGGGATTGGTCAACGCATTGTCGTCATGCCGAGCGAGTTGAAAAAGCGCGGGATAGCCATCCGGCACGAATACCCTGACGCAACTATTTTTCCTTCGCTACAGGGCGCGGCGATTATGCTGAAACGCGATGATCTTCGTGTGCGTCGCTACGACTTCGGTTTCACGGTAAGTGCCGAAGACCGATTGAACATTTCTTTTAACGAAAACACCACCCGCCGCGAATTTCTGGTCGAGCAATTGCGTTTCATCGACGCAGACGACTGGCCAGAAGTCCGTCCCGACCGTATCATCGATACACGCGATGGCTTGATGTACGATCTGGTGCAAGCCCCGATCCAAAAGCGCACCTCCTTCCGCCTCAGTCTGGTACGCTTTTTCCTTTCAGTCGGCTGGGGTTCCGACGCGATTGGAATTTTGAATTTGGCCGAAGAAAAAGAACCCTCGCTAACGGCCGCACAAGAATTCCAATCCTACAAAATAGCCGCACAGTATTTGCTGAATCGCTTCAGCGAAGCCGAACAGAAACTCAACTCGCCGAAATATATCGGCTTTCGCGATGCTGCTATTTGGCGCGCCGGACTGTACGGACATCAGCGCAAATGGCCCGAGGCTTTTGCCGAATTTCAGCGCAGCGAATCGATCTTGCGACGCTACCCGGTCTATTTGCGCAACCACTTTGGGTTACTCTACATCCGCGCTGCTCTCGCAGTACACCATTATGGTGTCGTCGAAGAGTGGATCAACGTTATCAACGATCATCGCGCCTGGCTTACGCCGTTTCAGTTGAATGCAATGAATTACGTCGAAGGGCAATATGCGTTATCCTCAAACGACTGGCTTACTGCACGCACCAAATTTGACCTAGTTGCTGCAGAAGATGATCTCGAAAACCAGTTGGAGGCCCGCTACGCTTTGATCAGTATGGATCGCCGCGAAAAAAATATCGACGACAAAGAAGTCGTCAAACGGCTAAAGTTTTTGCGTGCTGATGCACGGCAGACTAGTATTGAGGTTACCATCCTGGAGCAGATGGTCGATATCATGCTCAACCAACGCGATTACCTGGCAGCGATGCGTCTCATGCGGATGATGACCGCGATGGATCTTGGTGATGAGTATAACCGTGATCTTGTGTCGCGCATGCAGCAAACGCTCAATGATCTGTTCCTCAATTTGGAAAGCAGCGAGTCGGTGTTGCCGATCCGCACGATTGCGATTTTCGACGAATTCCGCGAGCTTACTCCGGTTGGCAAGAAGGGAAATCGGATCATCAATGGCCTGATTCGGCTGTTGATTCGCATGGATCTCCTCGACCAAGCCGAAGACATGCTCGCTTACCAGATACGCTATCGGGTTTTTGGTGCTGAAAAAGTTCGCCTCGGTACTAAGTTGGCTGTGGTCTCGCTGTTGAACAGCAATCCCGCGCTTGCCCTGAAAGCGCTGAACGAGACCCAATTTGGCAGTATAAGCTCCGAAATTGGCCGACACCGCCGCCTATTGCGTGCGAAGGCTTTCGCCAACTTAGGTAAAAAAGATGATGCCCTAAAGCAACTCGCGGGAGATATCTCGCTGCAAGCCGATTTGATCCGCCGCGAGATTTTCTGGGCGGATAAAGACTGGGTAGAACTTTCCAAAACCATTCGTCGATTGATCACTTCGTCGCCGACCGTAGATGGTGCGCTGTCAGATCGCCAGATAAGGTACATTCTGAACTGGATTGTGGCACTGCAAATGCAGAACAATCTGGTTGGTGTGCAAGAGGTCGTGTCACAATACCGAGAGCAAATGCTGTTGTCGAAATTTGCTCCAGTGTTCTCGTTTTTGGTCGCCGATAATCGACGTGCCAGCACCGATGTCATTGAGCGCGTACTAGCCGAGGGTGCGGTATTCGACGATTTCATGAACACCTATCAAGCCGAGCTTTTGGCGGATGATCTTGAGAACTTTGTCCTAGAAGAACTGGACGAAACCATTGAGAATATGGCGCCAGCAGCATAGTCGAAAGAACGCGATGCCCGCTACTCCAGAGGTCGCTACACCATTGATTGATGCGCATGGTCGCACTGTCAGCTATCTGCGGCTGTCGGTCACGGATCGTTGTGATCTGCGCTGCAGCTACTGTATGCCCGAGCGTATGAAGTTCTTGCCCAAAAAAGACATCCTGAGCCTTGAGGAACTCGAAACCGTGGCCGGAATATTCATTGACCTGGGTGTGCGAAAAATCCGCCTGACTGGTGGCGAGCCACTGATGCGCAAAAACATCATGCACCTTATCAAGGCCTTAGGCAGGCGACTGGATGGTGGCGGGCTCAACGAGCTATCCCTCTCCACTAACGCGACACAACTCGCGCGTTTTGCTGAGCCTCTGGCAGAGGCGGGAGTACAGCGAGTGAATGTTTCGCTCGATAGCCTGCGCCCAGAGCGTTATGCCGAGATTACGCGCTGGGGCAAGTTGGATGCTGTGTTACACGGATTAGAGGCCGCAAAGCGGGCCGGACTGAAAATCAAGATCAATTGCGTGGTACTGAAAAGTTTCAACGAAGACGAGGTCGATGACCTGCTGCGCTGGTGTGCAATGGAAGACTTCGACCTAGTGTTCATTGAGGTCATGCCGATGGGGGATTTGGGGGCGCAAACCCGATTCGAGCAGTTTCTTTCGCTGCAAAAGCTCGAAGAAAAAATCGATGCCGATTGGGGGCTGATCGCTCTGCCCGATAACACGGGCGGTCCATCACGCTACTACCGTGTGCAGCGTCTTGGCAGCCGCATTGGCTTCATCAGTCCTCTCAGCCACCGTTTTTGCGCATTGTGTAATCGCGTACGCTTGACCTGCACGGGAACTCTGTTTACCTGTCTTGGCCAGGAGGGCAACAAAGACCTGCGCGCACCACTACGCAGCCCACACGATCCAATTACAGCAACACGTGAGGCCATCTTTGCGGCTCTGGCTTCCAAGCCGGAGGGACACGTTTTTTTGATCCAGAAAGACCGCGTGCAAGAAACCAACCGCCATATGAACACTACGGGCGGCTAAGCCTATCCAACTGGTTCAGGAGTTTTTCGGCGATGCCATCAAAGTACTTTTGATAGATTTTTGATTGCAGCACAATCGGCGTGCCAGCATCGGCGTGCTGACACACTTCAGGCTGCAAAGGTAGGCCACCGAGAAACGGCACAGACTGAGTTCGTGCTTCAGCTTCACCACCGCCCGAACCAAATATTGCCGTGTGCGTAGCGCAGTTTGGGCATTTGTGAAAAGCCATATTCTCGATCACACCCAAAATTGGCACATTGACCTTCCGGAACATGCCAATACCTTTACGGGCATCGGCAAGAGCAACATTTTGCGGTGTGGTGACAATGATCGCCCCACTCAAACGCCCGCGTTGCACAAGGGTTAGGGCGACATCCCCGGTTCCCGGCGGCATGTCAATCAGCAAAATATCGAGCGCACCCCAAAGGGATTGACCAAGCATCTGTTTTAAGGCCGAATGCACCATCGGGCCGCGCCACACCACCGGGTCTTGGTTGGCCAGCATGTAGCCGATGGACAGAGTACTCAATCCGTGTGCCTGCACTGGAATCATCATCTTACCGTCTGGGCTTTCCGGACGTTGCTGAACCCCGAGCATGATCGGGATCGAAGGGCCGTAAATATCGGCATCCAACAGGCCAACCCGTAACCCGGACTGTGCTAGAGTTACCGCAAGATTCACCGCCACCGTAGATTTGCCGACCCCGCCCTTACCACTGGCGACTGCCACGATATGCTTGATGTTCTGTATACCCGCTGCTGGATCAATCTCGGACTTGGCAGGCTTAGCAGGGGCTTGCGGGAACTCCTGACTGACCACCACCAGCACTTGCATAGAGGGCGCAGCTTCGCGCAAAGTTTGTTCTACCGCTTTGCGCAAGATCAAGTCATTCGCACCGCGCAAGACGCAAGTCATCTTATTGCCTGTAATCAATAGGCTCTCGACATGCTCGTGCACATCACGCGGTGCGTCTTGACGTGGATCACGAACAGCGCGCAACGCCTCGCGAATTTTCTGTTCTGTGCTTGCCATGGCAGAAAACTTTCAGAGATTAGGCAGGGGGAAATGGCGGATGGGGTGGGATTTGAACCCACGAAGAACTTTCACCCTTGCCGGTTTTCAAGACCGGTGCTTTCAACCACTCAGCCACCCATCCATCAGGCTGATTATAAGATACTGCGCAGGTAACGACAAGAGGATCAAGCCCACTTGCCCACACTGTCCTGCTTCCTGACGGATCGCATCGTTAGTGGTAGTATTATGCTCGCGCTACTGTTTGATGAAGGCTTTAAATTCAAGGGTGAAATTCAAATTTCACATGCAGCATTTTCATCCAGTTGCGGCACAAGCATCTTGATGCGCTCAGCCAGTTTCCTATCGTTAAAATACAGATACACCTCACCGAGGATCGGTGGACACCCCGTTTTGAAGATGACATTCTCCCAGAGGGGAGGGGGGCTCTGCATCACACCGTTCCGACCTTCTTCGGTGATCCTCAGATACTTCACCTCATGGGGTATGATCAGATCACCATGGGTTGGCGCTGACTGTCCTTGCTTGCGATCACACTTCAAGGTTCGGCGGACATCCTTATTTTTCTGGTTTGTCTTTCCAAGATCGACGCTATCTCATCCTGTGTGTTGCGTTGACGCGGAGCTTTGGCGATAGACGCATTCATGCCCCAAACCAATAAACCTTGATCCCTTAAAGTGGCGTCAAAACGGGCGAACAGCTACGTCCTTCCCCTTGAGGTGTGTTTGCGGAATAGCCAGATCGTTTTCGCATCAGTTACCCAGACCAGGTCCCAGAAAGCGCATGGCCGATCGTAAACTCCATCTGATCATCGGACAGGGCTATAGTGCCCACAAAATCAGTATCTTGAACATCAGAACCTGGTCATAGGGCGGGCGGACTCCCCCTGACGGTGATCAGAATATTTCGGGGTTTTATCCAGAAGTTCTACGGAAAATTGCAAAGTCCACAGTTTGCAACAAAACTTCCAATGGGTCACCAGCTTTCGATAAACCGGCAAACTGCTATTTAAAATCAAAAAATTCTGGATGGTTCATCAAAACCTCCTATCTCAAACACAAAATACAGTGAATCATATCAAGAACTGCAGGACTAGAGGTTTTTAGAGGCATCCAATGTGCGGATGGAACAGATGTACCAAAGGCAGTCAGGCTCGCCTGCATGATTTCAACAACTCAAACACCGGATTTGACAATAGACCAAGTTTTTGCCGAATACCATCAAACAACCCGAAGGCGCCACCAGATTATCGCTATTAGGTGACGATTTCCCCGCAGAAATTCTCATGCACTGTAAATGCTAACCCCAGCTTATTTCGGCTCCAGCATTTTTGCAGGTTGCACCCACTCAGCATACTGCTCGGGCGTGAGCAGTTTCAAGGCCTGCGCGGTGTCGAGTAGGGTCGTGCCGTCCTTATGCGCTTTCTTGGCGATTTTCGCCGCATTGTCATAACCAATATGCGGATTCAAGGCTGTGACCAACATTAAAGATTGCTCCATCAATTGCTGAATACGTCCCTGATTCGCTGTGATTCCAGCAATGCAATTATCGGCAAAGCTAACACAACCATCCGCCAGCAACTGAATCGATTGCAACAGATTGTAAATCATCACCGGCTTGAAAACGTTCAACTCAAAATGCCCGTTGCTGCCCGCAACCGTAATCGCGGTGTGGTTGCCTATCACTTGAGCCGCAATCATGGTGAGTGCCTCGCACTGGGTCGGATTGACCTTCCCCGGCATGATCGAAGACCCTGGTTCGTTTTCCGGCAAAATCAATTCGCCAAGACCACTACGCGGCCCACTCCCAAGGAATCGAATATCGTTGGCGATTTTCATCACCGAAGCCGCTAGGACATTCAGAGCCCCCGAAGCCTCGATAATCGCGTCGTGGGCGGCGAGCGCTTCAAATTTATTCGGCGCGGTCACGAACGGAAGACCAGTACTCTCGGCGACCTTTGCTGCGAACTCTTCGGCAAAGCCCTTGCGGCTATTCAGCCCCGTACCCACAGCCGTTCCACCCTGTGCAAGTTCGTACATCGCGGGCAGTACCGCCTCGACACGACGAATGCCGTTCGCAATCTGCTGCACATAGCCCGAGAACTCCTGCCCCAAAGACAACGGCGTTGCATCTTGGAGGTGAGTGCGGCCGATCTTGATGATGTCTTGAAACGCCGTTGCCTTGTCTCGCAACGTCTGATGCAAATGCCGCAAAGCCGGCAGCAAAGTATCGTGCAATTTCCGTG
>JABSOH010000106.1 GCA_013216065.1 Alphaproteobacteria bacterium | reverse complement strand
TGCCCTGATGCCTTCCGAGCCAGTGACGGTGATTATCTCTGAGCAGGGCTGGGTGCGTTACCTCAAAGGACACGATTTTGACGCTCTGAAAATTGTCTACCGACAGGATGATACGCAGAATTTCCTGATCGAAGCTCAATCGCAGCAATCGCTATTGCTGTTCGCTGAGAACGGACGTTTCTACACGCTCAGTATCGACAAATTACCTAGCGGCAAGGGCCACGGGGAGCCAATTCACCTGTTGCTGAAATCTGATGGAGAGTTGAAACTGATTATGGCTTTGCCGTACAATGCGGAACAAAAGCTGCTCGTTGCATCTTCTGCTGGGCGTGGGTTGATCGTGCCTACTGCCAAAGTAGTGGCACAAACCAAGAGCGGCAAACGTGTTCTCTATCTTGGTGACAATGAGACTGCGGTTCATTGTAGTGTCGTGCAGGGTGAATGGCTGGCATGTCTAAATAAGCAACAGAAATTGCTGATTTTCCCAACTGAGCAGGTACCTGAGTTGAACAAAGGCCGTGGTATGATGTTACAGCAATGCAAGGGCACGCGGTTTATTGATGCTCAAACCTTCAGCAGTGACAATGGCCCGACTTGGGTTTCGAAAGAAGGCCGCAGACGGCAATTGCCTGATTGGCAGAATTGGACGGCACAACGCGCCAGAGCCGGGAAGATGCTGCCGAAGGGGATGCCGAAAGGCAAGGGCTTCATTACCAAAATAGGTGTAATTCAGCGCATGCCCGGTACTTTAGCAAAGCTCGGGATTGCCCTTGCTTCTTCGTGAAATTTCGCGTAAACACCGCCTGAAGTGCGCTTGCTGACATGTTGGCGCGGCACTTTCTGGCGGCTTAAAGTTCAAATCTTTGGCAGAGTGCATGGAATGCTCACTGTTTACCAAATACGAATTTTATTAGACGTCTATACTTCAAGAGAGAAATATTTATTATGCCTCAAAATCAACCGATTATTGATTTTTCGTTGAAGCAACTCATGCAAGCCGGGGTGCATTTTGGCCATACTACGCGCAAATGGGATCCCAAAATGGCCCCCTACATTTATGGTGTGCGTAGTGGCGTGCATATCATTAACCTCGAAACCACGGCTCCTTTGTTGCGCAAAGCTCTCGAGAAGGTTTATGAAGTTGCCAAAAACAACGGTAAAATTTTGTTTGTTGGCACCAAGCGTCAGGCTCAAGAGGTCGTCAAGAAAGCTGCTACGCGCTCTGGTCAACACTATGTCAATCATCGTTGGCTCGGCGGCTGTATCACCAATTGGGATACGGTATCACGGTCGATCACGACGCTGAAGGACTTGCGCAAGCAGCTTGAGAGTGCCGATGAAACCGGCTTGACCAAAAAAGAATTGTTGATGTTGAGTCGCAAGCGCGACAAAATGGAGTTGGTGCTTGGTGGGATTGATGAATTGAATGGTACGCCTGATCTGGTGTTTGTGCTTGATGCCTGCCGCGACGACATTGCGATCAAGGAATCCAACATTAAAGGCATTCCAGTGGTTGCGATTTTGGATACGAATGCTTCGCCTGATAGCATTGATTTTCCGGTTCCGGGCAATGACGATGTTATTCGTGCGATACGCTTGTACTGCGATTTGATGGTCGAAGCGATCTTGAAGGGCACCGAAGCCGCTTACAGTGAATCTGGTGCTGATATTGGTGCCGCTAGTGAGCTTCCTGATGAAGCGGCTCTCGGCGTGGATACGCCCAGCGCTTAAACGATGAAATTACGACAGGGAGAATGTGATGCCTGCTATTACAGCCAGAGCCGTTAAAGACTTGCGCACCAACACTGGTGCTGGAATGATGGCTTGTAAAAAAGCCCTTGTTGAGAGCAATGGCAATACGGAAGTTGCTGTGGACTGGTTGCGTAAAAAAGGCCTTGCTGCTGCGCAAAAGAAGTCGACACGAGTTGCAGCTGAAGGTGTCATTGCAGTACAGACTGCGGGTAATACTGGTGCGATGATCGAGATGAATGCCGAGACCGATTTCGTCTCGCGTAATGAGACATTCCAGATGTTGGCGCGCAATGTCGTAGCGAGTGCCTTGGAACACAAGGGTGATGAGGTGGCAATGAAGGCGGCTCCTGTGGGGTCTGCAGCGAATCTCGACAAGGCGGTTACGCAACATATTGCATCGATCGGCGAGAACTTGACCTTTAGCCGTGCGACCTACCTTGCGGTGGAAAGCGGCGTGGTGGCAAGCTATGCGCATTCGGCGTTGGCAGAAGGTCTCGGGCGTATCGGAATCATGGTTGGTTTGCAATGGCAAGATGCTGCAGGTGATGCTGCGGCACTGGCAGAGGTCGGAAAGCGTATCGCAATGCACATTGCTGCAGCGAAGCCCGACTATGTTCATCGTGATGAAATTCCCGCGGAAGTTGTCGCACGCGAGCGCACGGTTCTCAGCGAACAAGCTGTTGAGTCTGGCAAGCCTGCGAATGTGATCGAAAAAATGGTTGAAGGCCGCATGAAGCGTTTCTTCAGTGAGGTTGTTCTGCTTGATCAGACTTTTGTGATCGACAACGAGACCCTAATTGCTGATCTGGTGACGCGCGAAGTCAGCAATGTTGGTGCGCCGTTTAGCATCACCGCATTCCAACATTTCATTCTTGGTGAGAATGTGGAAAAAGTCGAACAGGACTTCAGTGCTGAAGTTGCCCTGATGGTGAATGGTCAATAACGACGGGGAAGGGTGTTGATGTTGCAGTCGGATAGTCCGTATCTTTACAAGCGGGTGTTGCTAAAAATCTCTGGTGAGGTTCTTGCTGGGGATCGTTCGAAAGGCAATTTCGATACAGATATCTTACAATCTCTGGCACGCGATATCATTTCCCTCGTTAATGGCGGTGTGGAAATTGCCATCGTGGTTGGTGGTGGAAACATTTTCCGTAGTATGGAAGCCAAGCTACACGGAATCGAGCGCGCCACAGCCGACTATATGGGCATGTTGGCGACGGTGATGAATGCGCTGGCCCTGCAAAGTGCGCTGGAATATAATGGCATTGATTCTCGGGTGCAGTCGGCAATTCCGATGCACAATATATGCGAACCCTATATTCGCCGGCGTGCATTACGGCATATAGAACGAGGGCGAGTAGTGATTTTTGCTGCAGGGAGTGGCAATCCATTTTTCACCACGGATACAGCCGCAGCTTTGCGTGCTTCAGAGATACAGTGCGATGTACTGGCTAAAGCGACCAAGGTTGATGGAATTTATGACTGTGATCCCAAAACCAATCCTAATGCGCAAAAGCTGAATATCTTAAGCTACCAGCAAGCCTTAAATTCAAACCTTAAAGTGATGGATGCTTCTGCATTATCGCTTTGTGCAGAAAATCGTGTGCCAATCCTTGTCTTTTCGATCTTGAATGCCGATAATGCCTTGTCCGAAGCTATAAAAGGTAATGGCTCGTACAGTAAGGTCACTTATCTCGGGATTTAATTTATTATCAAGGAGATATTCATGCCAGCGGTAGATTTACAAGACATTCGCAAACGCATGACGGGTGCCGTTAAAGTATTCGAAGACAAATTGAGGGGTATACACGGTGGGCGACCTTCTCCAGGTCTGTTCGATGGAATTCGGGTCGATGCTTACGGCTCGTCTATGCTGCTTAATCAGGTGGCAAGTGTGAATATTTCTGATGCCAGGCAACTTAGCGTTCAGGTTTGGGATGTTTCGCTTACGCAGGCGGTCGAAAAAGCCATCAGAGATAGTGATCTCAATCTGAATCCTCAAGCGGCGGGTGGTGTACTGCAGATAAATATTCCTCCGCCATCGGAAGAGCAGCGCAAACAGCTTATCTCTTTAATTGGAAAATACGCTGAAGAGGCGCGGGTAGCGGTTCGTGGCGTGCGTCGCAGTGGTATGGACAATGCCAAAGCGGCGGAAAAATCTGGTGGTATATCGCAGGATGAAATGCACAAAGAATCTGCTGAAGTGCAAAAATTGACCGATGAGTTCGTATCTAAGATCAATACGATACTTGAAAACAAAGAGCAGGATCTGAAGACCATCTGATGTCGGGCTCTCCTCCTGCATCAGCACGACATGTGGCCCGTCATGTCGCTATTGTGATGGATGGGAACGGTCGGTGGGCCTCGGCGCAGGGATTGCCGAAGGTTGCAGGGCATCGTGCTGGGGCGTTGGCGGCAAAAAATTTGATTCCGCGGGCTAAGGAGTTGGGGATCAAGACTCTGACGTTATTTACCTTCTCAAAGGAAAATTGGGGGCGAAACCCTCAGGAAGTACGAGATATTCTTAGTCTGATACTGGACGAAATTCAAAGTAGCGAGTCTGAACTGCAACGCCAAGAAGTGCGCTTGAAAATTATCGGCGCACTTGATGATTTTCCATCGGACATTGCCGAGCAAGTACGCTTGCTGGAAGCGAAGAGCGCGCATTATAACGGGCTTACGATGATATTCGCTTTAAGCTATGGGGCGCGGCAAGACATTACTCAGGCGGTGTCTGCGATAGGGCATAAGATTGCCAATGGCCAGATCGATCCCGATGATCTTGATGAGGCGCTGATTGCAGAACACCTCTGGACAGCAGGGCTACCGACACCTGAATTGTTTATCCGCACCAGTGGGGAATTGCGTCTAAGTAATTTCTTGCTGTGGGAAATAGCGTACACTGAGTTGTACTTCACGACTTGTTTGTGGCCGGATTTTACACCCGATCATCTGAACGCAGCATTAGACAGTTTTGCAAATCGGAAACGGTATTTCGGAAAATCGCGTCATGTCTGAATTGGCAAAACGCGTTTTTTCTTCAGTATTTTTACTGCTTGTGTCGGGCATTTTGATCGGCGTATTTGCGCTTCTCCCATCAGGACTACACCCCGGGTTAATGGTTTTGATTTTACTGATCTTGGTGGCACGTTTGGGCTTTGAGTGGTCATTTTTGGTTCCAGCGATGGATCGCCCGCTAGATCACCCGAGTCAGCGTTATCTGATCCCCCTTGGGACAATAGGTGTTTTTAGTGGGCTTTTCGCTCTGTTTGTCTTCGATGAACTGGAGTCGTTATTCTTGGTTTTTTGCGGGTTACTTTTTATCTCGGTAGGCTATGTCTTAAAAAGTTTCATCCGCTGCCATCGTATGTTGCCGCAGTTCACTGATGACCAGGGGATGATTATGCCTTTGCATTGTCGACAGTGGGATGTGGCATTACTCGGCGCAATTTACATTGGACTCGCTGGCATCGGATTTTTTGCTTTCTGGTCTTTACCCGAAGGGTTCAGCATCGTCTGTTGGATCGTATTTTGCGTGATCATCGCTGATTCAGCCGCATTTTTCGGCGGCAAACGTTGGGGAAGGCGCAAAATATGTTTGTCGATCAGCCCGGGTAAAACTTGGGTGGGCATGTTTTCGGCTCTTATTGCAGTGTTTTCAGTATTAGCGCTGGCGGATCTATTGATGCCAAGCTTCGCCTTGCCGATGGACTTTCCCCATGGGATTATGATCCTAGTTATTGTAGTACTGTCCGTATGGGGGGATTTGTTTGTGTCGCTACTCAAAAGACGTAGCGACCTTAAGGATGTCACGCAATTGATTCCGGGGCATGGAGGTTTGCTCGATCGCCTTGATGGTCATGTTATGGTTTTTGGCTTTCTTTCACCGATCGCTCTGTGGTTAACCATTTATCAATAGATTTTCATCCTGCTGGATGATCAGTCAGATTCACTTGGGTGTACAATGCTTGATTCCCTGTTTGGTTTTATTCTGATCGTCACTCCTCTGGTTTTGTTTCACGAACTGGGCCACTATGCTCTTGCGCGCTATGCTGGCGTTCATGTTGAGGTGTTTTCCGTTGGTTTTGGTCGCGAGCTTCTCGGTTATACTGACCGAAGCGGGACGCGTTGGCGACTTTCACTTATCCCGCTGGGTGGCTACGTCAAAATGCACGGTGAATTGGTTCAGGAGTTTGAGTCCCCAAAAAATTCTGAAACAGGACACTTCATGAAAGCTTCGCTATGGCAGCGCATGTCTATTGTTGCTGCGGGGCCTGTCGCAAACATTATCTTGGCTATAGCAATTTTGTTTATGGTCAACATGACCTTTGGGGTGTTCGCCCCCCCCAACTATCACGAGTCCGGCCTAGGAAATATTGCCTTTGACAGTCCAGCAGAACAGATTGGCATGCAGCCAGGAGATGTCATCACGCGCTTAAACAACGCAGAAATAAAAGATTTTTCAGACATTTTGCACTTTATGCAAGGTGTGGACGGCACACCTGTTTTGATTGAATACCATCGTGGCGATACATCGTACCAAGACCGGATCACGCCTAGGTTACAAAGTGCTCAGGAAGGCGCGCGTTACATTCTTGGTGTTACCGCACCAAATCCGATTAAAAAGGAGCTTGGTGCTCTGGAGGCACTGCGCACCGCTACACAGCAGTCCATATGGCTTGGCTCGCAAATTCTCTATGGAATTGGCGGTATAATCAGTGGAGTAGTCGATTATTCTGATCTTGGTGGGCCAATCAAAATTGCACAATATTCTGGTGAAACGCTCATGGCTGGAACCGAGCAATTTTTGCTTTTTGCGGCGATGCTGTCGGTGAATCTTGCGTTGATCAACCTGTTCCCGATTCCAGGTTTGGACGGAGGCCATCTCTTGTTACTGATCGTTGAGGGCATTATTCGCCGCCCTCCGCCAGCACAAGTCATTCAGATTGCCAATAAGGTAGGGATTTTGTTCGTTCTTGCCCTAATCGTTATCGTTTCAGTCAAGGACATATATGAGCTTTTTCTGTAAGTTGTGTATTTTGTTTACGGGATGAATTCTTTATACTGATTTTTTTATGTCTGTCTCAGTTTAAGATGGGTGACAGTGGATTACGCTATTTGCGTTGTTTAAGGTACTTTTTGTTAAGGTTATTGATGGACATTTTCAGTGAAAATTCTCTGCGAAGACAGTCCAGACGATTGCTTCGCGCATCTGTTTCTGTTGCT
>JABSOH010000105.1 GCA_013216065.1 Alphaproteobacteria bacterium | reverse complement strand
TGTTTGAACAATGGGCAATTGGCTTGCCAAAGGCGAAGCCCAAAAGCTATAGTCACCAGAAGTCTGCACAGTCAGGGGCGTTCAAGGAAGATGCGATTGGTCTGGATGATCCGTAAACGTATCACGCTTTTGATGATCTTGCTTGTTCTGTAGGGACAGGTGATTGTTATGGCATACTCTGTCTCAAGACAAAGAGATCAACAATCAGGGAGAGAACTGTCAAGTGAGTGATGCAGCAATAAAACTCAATCAGCAACAATCTTCGGAGCTCTCGCCGAAAAATTCCTGTTCAGACGGTTCGGCGCTACATTCTAGGTATGGGTGCTATCCGCCGGCGCCTTTTATTTCTGGGTTCCAGCGACGCGAATACCGTTCTCAGGCATCAAACGGAGCTAATTTCCGGCCCCATCTCCTTCTCATAGTATGCGATTCTCTTAGCGCAGGCTCTACTTCCTTGACCAACTCCGCATCCGGTAGACCAGCATCCACTTGCTTGTCAGCCTACTTGATCCATTTATTTAGCGTCGTCGAAAGCCCAATACCAAGATCAGACAAAACCTGTCGACGTGTCAATCTCTACTCGTTAGTGCTGATCTAACGGCTCTTTTAGAAATCCTTTGTTGAATCTGTGTTCCATTCGTTCTTCTTGATAGATAAATACCTTTCTATCAAATCGGAACTGTTACGTGATAAGTCCAGAGCAGCATCACAAGCGGATCGAATCCTTACCTAAAGAAGATATCCGCGCAGAGGGAGTCATTTCTTCTTAACATTCGGAAAAACTATACGTACCTAATTGTCAATTAACAAACGCCCCATACCCAGACCGACCAAAGCCGCAACTTCACTGGAGCGATATGAAGCTGCAAGTAACTTGTTTTCCTTAACAGTGAGCCCATTCTTTTGACCATCCCAGCCAGAATCGGTGACTATTGCACGAACGCGCTCAAGTCCTCTGAGCATACGTTCATCAGGAGCTAAATCGTCGGTTGCTCTGGGGAACCATTCTGCATTGTTAGGATGAAGCACATTAATCACGTCCAGTGTAGCACCGCCAAAACCACCAGCTAGATACAGAGGCTGCTTTTTTTCAAGCGCAAATAAAATTTCCTCCACAATGCCCGGCATGTCACCTTCAAAACCGTGGCGTTTGCCCCCAATGACCACTCGAGCATCAGTATTGTTGCTCATGAAGGTTCGAAGACTGAACAGCGAGGCAGATTTATTTTCAGGCGAAAAGTCTTTCTGTGTTGGCTCATTGACAGGATCGGTCAGCTTTCGACCTTTAGGGCAGAGAAGAATAATCTCGCCGGACAGCTCAAGAATCTCTTTTTGCTTGTTCAGTTCTTCCTCTGTCATAGCTCGATGTACCGTCCATGCAAGGCAAACCTTCAGGGGTTTGTTTCGCCTTGCATAACGATGAAGTTCTTCAATGAGAAAGGTTGTGATGCCTTCAGGTTTAAGATGACCCCCATAGTATAATGACCCACCAGCAGTAATAACGACACGAGCCACTTCTCCCAACGTCATGCGAAAGTGAGTGTCGAGTAACCCTAGTCGCTCAAGGTCTGGGCTATCAGATAATGAAAGGCCGAGCCGTTTACCATCAAGAGCATTAGCGGGGAGCAATTCTGCGCGTTGTTCTGGTTTTTGTGGCAATTTACCCGCCCCTCGCAGCAAGTTGGCGTGGTGTCATGATATCAATGTTACATCCAAGCCGAGTAGTTTTAACATACTTGCGTAAAACTTCTCGCTCTTTAGGGCTTAAGGGTGGGTCAGGATGTAGGATACGAAGTTCTTTGTTGGCATTATCTGGATCAGGTTCCTGAAGGTACTTCTCGATCCAATTAGATAGCGTCAGAGGTTCAGGAGCGTGAGGTGCCCACCATGCTACTTGAAGTTCAGGCCGCTCTTGCGCAAGTTCTTTTTGATGCAACCAAAGTACGCGCTTCAGACACTCATCAACAAGAAGATTAAGGGTGCGATACACATCGCTCTGCTGCCATTCACCGTTTGACTTGCGCATTGCTATTCGAGGCACGTGATCCATCAGGAACGAGCCGCGCTCCTCTCCAGATACAATGGCATCTATCATGACAATGGGCATTCCAGCGCATTTGGCATTGGACACTTCACGTTGACACCATTCGCGGCTTGAATATAGATCCGTCCGAATTGCAAGTAATGCACTGGTGCTTGACCTTTGGCGCAATTCGTTAGCCCAATCAGTTCCTGGTTGCAAAGAGCTAGCATCAAAAAATTCTTCGAGATGAGTATTCCTTATTACCTTCCGTACGAGAGTGATTAGTTTATCAACATCTTCACCTTCTTGATGACCGTAGTGCCTAGTATGACTGATAAAGACTGTAAGTCGGCTTATATTGTCAGTCGAAATAAATTGGGCAAGACCTTGTGTTAGATCCCGACACAGCATACTTAAACCGTCCTCATTCGTATATTGCATTGATGCGGCAATGAATTGATAATGCCCCATGATTCTTCCGAGTTTAGTACCGTTTGCTGCACTCTGACTGAGAAGAAAAGGGAACACACCAATAATATTTGAACTAGTTTTTTGCTGTTTGACTATTGTGTTGACGAAGGTATACCATTCACTACTTGTGTTCTCCACGGACATCGCCATCCCATTTCCGAGTAGTGGAACAACTGCTACAAAGTTGGCTGGACGGATGCCATTAGGGCCAGAGTTAGCCTCCGAATAGATTTGTCGTGGAGCGGAATCGCGTCCTGTCCAGCCCGCGCTTCGTAAAGACACCTGCACACCACCTCCGATAACACCGGAAAAAGTCTGTCCCCGCATGAAATGATTAAAAATAGCTTTGGCAATGTCAGAGCCTTTGCTATCATCCGGGTGCCAGACTATGAAAATTTCGAGGATAGGTGGTAGCATTTAACTAGTTTTAGATAATATGAAGATGCATTCTCGCAGTAAGCGCACATTTGGTGTACGGCGTAAAGGGGGGTTTTGATGGGGTTGGATAACAATTAATGGGCAGAGAAGAATGGGCAACGAGACAAAAAACGTTTTTATCAGCCATGTTCATAAAGATGATTCTGGGCTTGAGGATCTCAAAAAACTCCTCAAAAGCAATGGGATGGAGGTTAAAGATAGTTCGATAAATTCCGATAGGCCAAATAATGCGGAATCTCCAGAGTATATAGAATCGAAGATACTCGCTCCGCGCATAGACTGGGCGAGTACGATGATTGTATACATCTCTCCAGAAACGAAGGACAGCGAGTGGGTGGACTGGGAGATTGAGCGGGCAGACAAACAGGATAAGACTATAGTCGGGGTTTGGGAGCGCGGTGCAAGAAACTGCGAAATACCTACAGCGCTGGATCTGTACGGTCATGCTTTGGTCGGTTGGAATGCTCAGAAGATTATTGATGCAATAAACGGCAATTATCAGCAATTTGAGACATCAGAGGGAGTCCCATGTGGGCCTCGACATATACGTCGGCATCCTTGCGGATAAAATGATGCAAGGCCGAAATTTGTGTTCTTACATAGTTGCGTATGACAGTGGGTTTGCTCCAAACCCTTTTGGCGGTTTCTGCACACTGGCAACTTGCAAGGGGAAAATCCGGGAATTAGCAAGCGTAAATGACTGGATCATCGGAACTGATAGTAACAGAAAGGGTATCCGCCGACGCGGATATCTTGTCTACGCCATGCGCGTAACTGAAATTCTCTCAATCACAAAATACTGGAACGATCCAAGATTTGATCAGAAGAAACCTAACCTGTCCAGCAGCTACCGAATGGCTTGTGGTGATAATATTTATTTCCCGCCTGCTGATGGAACTGGAGGATGGCGACAACTTAATTCGTACCATAGCAATTCTAACGGTTCGCCGAACAAAAAACATATTGTTCGAGACACTCTAGCGGATCGTGTTCTGATCAGTGAGGACTTTGTCTATTTCGGTGCAGAAGGGCCCGCATTACCAGCAAAATTTGAACAAGATATGGTGTGTGCAAACAGAGGGAGCAAGCGGGTGCGTAACAATGCTGTTATCAGTGCATTTGAGAAGTGGCTTCGAGAACTTGAAGTTGTCGGGTATCAGGGCAAGCCACGAGAGTTTCTTAAGGATTCAAAGAAGAGAAAATGACCGGGTCAGTATCTAACGTTAGTGTGCTTTTGTCAGAGTACGAGAACGCCATTCGTGAAACGGATCGTATGTCTGATTTACAGATAACATCGATTCAACTCGGACTTTTTGGCGAAGTTGGTAGCGTCATGAGTGCATTGAAGAAATTTTTCCGTGAGGATAAGGCATATGCAGGATTTAGGCGTGACGTAAAAGAAGAACTTGGAGATACCCTCTGGTATATGGCGACACTTTGTCGTCGCCTCAAAATCAGCCTTTCTGAAGTTGCCGAAGAGGTTTTGGATAGCGGCAACTTTACAATGAGTATTGCCGCAAATTCTGATCCTGCACGTCCATTAGCGAAAATCGCGACGATACAGAGTCCAGAATCACTTGAATCCATCTTGATTAGATTGGGCTGCCAAGCTGCACGAATGCTGGAGCCTCTGCCCGATGTTTCCTCAGCAAAGTCACTTTTTGTTGATCTTGTGCAGGTCTATATAGAGGCTGTTCAGGTATCTGAAATACCTTTCACGGACATCGTCAGTGGCAATTTAAGTAAGGTGCGCGGACGATTTCTTAAAGCTTCTCCATCTGATCTTCCGGATTTTGACGCCGATTTTCATAGTGACGAACAACTCCCCCGAAAGTTCGAGATTGAGATATCGGAACGTGCAAATGGCCTCTGCTATATGCAGTGGAATGGCGTACTCATAGGGAGCCCACTCACTGACAACATAGCTAACAGGGACAGCTATCGGTTTCACGATGTGTTTCATTTGGCCAACGCCGTAGTCCTGCATTGGTCCCCGACATTCCGAGCTTTGATCAAACACAAGAGAAAGAGTGAGCCAGCTATTGATGAAGCACAGGATGGCGGACGTGCCACTGTTATTGATGAAGGCACCTCTGCGTATATTTTCTCTTACGCAAAGGAACTCAATTTTTTTGAAGGACATAAAACGGTTTCTTTTGACCTGCTAAAAGCGGTGAAGAATTTCGTTCGCGGCTATGAAGTTGAAGCGTGTCCACTTAGTCTATGGGAAGAGGCTATCTTGCAAGGTTATCAGGCATTCCGTGAAATGAAGAGAAACAATGGAGGGATTGTGATCGGCGATAGAAACAAGAGGACTTTGACCTACAAGAAGTTGCCGAGGTGAATTTCATGAGTACAATGGATATTATCGGAGAACTGAAGGAAATACGGTGTGAAAATACCTTCAATCCGTATTTTGAGCGTTGCCACGTCTATGACGAAGAAAATGCGCCCGAAATGCGCTGTAATTTCTTAACAGAAATACTTGAACGAGCTGCAAGAGCCGAACTTGATGCAATCTGGGTTGGTCGTGATCTGGGATACCGAGGGGGTCGAAGAACTGGATTGGCTTTAACAGATGATGTGCATCTTCATACTCACTTACGGCGCTGGAACTT
Source organism: Alphaproteobacteria bacterium (assembly GCA_013216065.1). Taxonomy (GTDB): domain Bacteria; phylum Pseudomonadota; class Alphaproteobacteria; order JABSOH01; family JABSOH01; genus JABSOH01. The sequence continues at coordinate 1,599 of JABSOH010000105.1, read as the reverse complement.
ACCCACCCCTAAACTCTCCAGAAAGCCTGTTGCTGAACGTACTGCGGCTGTAATCTGGGAAGTGCTTAATAGGATTGAAGACCCTATCTTTCTTTGGAACATATTCCCTCTTCATCCTTTTTTAGAAGGTGACACGTTTTCTAATCGGGCGCACAATGCGCGTGAGCGCCGGGCTGGAACAGCTATACTCATAAAACTCGTTAAGTATTTAAAACCACGGCGTGTAATTGCGATTGGTAATGATGCATATAATGTTCTTTCCGAAATTTTGTCTGCTGATGTAGTGACGAAGGTTCGCCACCCAAGTTATGGCGGACAGAAAGAGTTTCTTGCACAAATTCGATCGATTTACGACTGCGAGGAAACAGTGCATCAGGCTGATTTGTTTAGCATAGAACCTGCTGAGGTAAGCTGACCTAATAGCTCTGCCAAGCATAATTCCGGTGATCGGCTCGATAATCACGGCACCCCTCGACACTCGTTCGTAGTACCCAGTGCCAGTCAAGCGCACCAAGTCCTGGCATCCAGCACAGGTAGTGTCAAGAATCGTACGCACATTTTTCAAGCGATATCACCGCTGGTTGATGTTTTATCCGCGTAGAGCGGCACCATGTTCATGTATTTGCAAGGTGGTGGACCATTGACTGCTCGAGATTTTGCCCATTAGGGAAAACTCCCACCACCTTGATCTGTCTTCGTATCTCCTTCACAATCTGTTCCAGAAGGTTGTTGGTTCTAATCTTGGCTGCCGGGAAAAGCGAAGAATGTCAATGTCTCCTCGATACTTTCCTCAATCAACTGCATCGCTTTCGTCAACGAATGACGAAAGCGGTTCAGCAATTACCGCATTGGCGCCTTCTCTTGATCTAGCTCTCCTGTGCGTGGATCGCTTTTAACGTGTGGCTGACCTCACGCACTTTGCTCAATGGCACATGGCGAAGACATTGCGGTAAAAATGCACCATACAGCGCTACCAGCGGGAATCTAAAAGGTATACTTTGCTTTACTAGGCGGGGGGGATGTCAGTTGTAACACCCACGATCCACCGCAGGAATGCTGACCATTGGCTTCTTTAGCTTCCTCCCCAAGATTTCTCGGTAACCCTCGGTGCATTCGCCACCAGCAGAGAAACATTCCTCGATTCAAGTTCGCTTCATGACAATACCGCCCAGACAGAGGTTCAGCCACCATGCTGCAATCTTGGCGTAGATATTCTTGTTCAGATACTTGTGGCCCGGTGACATGCGCGTGCCAACACAGAGCCTCAGTGATATCCTTCACACGGCGAACTGAAACGCTCGCCAGATAACATCTCAATCAACGATAACTTGAATGCCGACGACGGTAACCCTCAATGATCTCTATCTCAAAGGTCTGGCGGAAAACCTTCAGATTCACTTCGTCGGCCTTCGTATGTAAAGGCCGGGAATAACTGCCCACACGAGTGTCATGCCGACCATCATTGCGTTCATAACGGTCCACACCGCAAAGACGATACGCTTCCGCATCAAGCATGGCGTTCAAGGTCTCCTTAACTGTTGAATGCGCGACCGGCCAGTTCAAATGAGCTTGACGGCGGTCATTCGGTGACAGAGGCTA
>JABSOH010000104.1 GCA_013216065.1 Alphaproteobacteria bacterium | reverse complement strand
CTCTATAAACAACGACACAAAGTCGAAAATATGTTCGCGAAACTCAAAGACTGGAGACGTATCGCAACCAGATATGACAGACGCGCTCATACCTCTTCTCCGCGGTCCAAATTGCAGCCATCGTCATAGGGTATGTTCAATGAGTCCTGAGCCTAGCAAGGGCTGGTTTCTCGCATTCAGCGCAAGAAATCCAGAAGCACGGCGAAGCATGCGCGGCAAAGCAATATCTCACGGATTAAGCATGTTTTTGCGGAACAAAAGCACTGTATGGGGCTGTATATCTATGCCGTAGGTCTCAAATGTGCCGAGGCGAAAGCTACCCTCCGCTTACAACATGAAGCGTATGGTCTTCCTCGAACGAGGAGGGCTATAGGATAAGTCAGTCTTGAGGCAGAACAATACTGCCAAAACACCATCAAAATCACAGAATTTCTCCCCTCAAAGCGACTAGATCAATTCAATCATCACAAAAGTACAGGGGTGATGGAGGTGTCTAATTGTTGAAGCCTGATGGTTTAAGGCATTTGCATGTATTTTGTTGTATTTGAGATCCTTTTAATAAAGTGCTGACGGGTTCCGGTTGTATTCTTCACACTAATCGTGCGCAACAAAACCAACCCAATCTGAATATACGAATGGCCACATCGAATCTGCACATCAGGAACATGGAATAGATCAGCGAAAATCGCAACAACCCCGCAGCCAGTGATGGTTCGACAATCCCGACAATCCCGGGGTGACAACGCTATAACTTGGGGGCAGCATTTGAACTAAGGCTTTAACCTGCGAAGAACCCTAACCAGGGCGACCAATTATCGGAGTTGCGCAGTCTGACTCGGATTTGTCGTCGTGTAATTAACCGCCACCACCTAGAACTTGCCCGTCGCTTTAAGAAAGGGATTCGCGAATCCGGCACAATTCATGGCGGCAACCACGTCAAGATCCCTACCATCGTACTTTCCGGCAACCCGATGGTCAACAGCCATTACAAAGGCCATTGCGTCGGCTCGGGCAGTATCCTCGGGCAGCCACTGCAACACCATGGATAGCGCGCTGACTATGAATTCCCTCGCCGAAGCGTTGGAATGTGCCTATATCGCCTACCGCACTGAACAACAGATCGTCGATATGGTGTGGGAAGACCTTACGCCCGTCGAAAATTCTCACCAAAGACGCCTTTCACAACGCCATCGTCATATTCTACACTCGGTGGCTCGACCAACGCCGCCGGCACATCAATCCATTGCACGTTACACCGGAATTACGCTAAACATGGCTGATTGGCAGAACATCAGTCAGAGCGTGCCGCAACTCGTCAACTACCAGCCAAGAAGCGAGTTTTTGGCAAAAAATTTTCCACGCTGGTGGTGTACCTACAGTACTAACCGAGTGAGTTGCGGCTGATCTCATCAAGCCCGCCGCACGCACCGTAAGCAAGCAACCGCTGAAATAAAGCATTTGCAGTACACCACCCAAGACCCACGAGTGATCCGTCCTGCCACCGATACCGATCGTGAAAGACGCCGGGTCTGGCGGTGCTTCGGGCAATCTGTTCGATTTAGCAGTGATTAAAGATGTCCGCCGTTGGCGCAAACTTTCGTGCGCACCTCTCTGATCTTGATGCACCCAACGTTGTCGAATTACACACCGCGCTGTTCGAACGGCCCGAGAACTATCACCAGCGTATCGACGATGCCGACCTGCTCATCAATGCCGATTCAATTTTGGTGATTCGTAGCTGTAGAACTCAGGGTTATCCCGGCTCGGTAGAGATCATCAATATGCAACCACCGGATCACCTCATCAAGGCAGGCATCAGCGACTTGCCAACCATCGGGAACAGACGGCAATCAGGAACTTTGGATGCACCCTCGATCCTGAACGCTAGTTCCAAAGTTGTAGCGGATGGCGGGCTTACAAAGCTCCGCACTGGGGATTGCGTTCGGATCGACCTCAACAACCGCACCGTCAACGCCCTAGTGCCGGAGCAAGGATGGAGCGCGTGCCTCAATATGGTGAAGGTTCCAGAGTCGCTAACTTCGTGGCAAGAATTGTACCGTAAAATCGTCGAGCAGCCTGACAAAAGGCGGTATGATGAAACAGATGCAGAATTACACACGAGTTTTGCAGCACATCCCGCGAAATTCGCACTGATACGCTATTTCACAAACAAACTTAGAGCGTAATGATCCGCGTCGCCTTGGCCAGCCAGCGCGCGGACTGCGGTGAGAGGTTGCGCGCGAGGTGGCGATACACTCCTGCGTGATAATCGTTAAGCCACGCAAGCTCGGCAACGCTCAACATTTCCGGCATGATCATTCGGTGCACAAACGGCACCAAAGTAAGATTTTCGAACCGTAACCAGCCCGGCTGCGCTGGATCAGCCACAACCAGCCCGAGATTCTCGAGCCGTATTCCGTAGCGATGGGCAAAATACAACCCTGGTTCAAGCGAGACCACCATCCCTGGCTGCAACGGTTCGGCACTGCCGACCTTGGCGATGCGCTGTGGCCCAAAATGCACCATGCTGTTACTGCCAACACCATGTCCTGTACCGTGGTCGTAATCAAGTCCTTGCTGCCACAACGGCCGACGAGCGACAGCATCTAACGCCATGCCGCTTGTGCCTTCGGGAAATCGCGTCTCGCTAATCGCAATCAAACTTTGCAATACCAGTGTATAATGCCGACAAAATTCGGCACTGAGCGGCACATCACCCTGATCGTAGGCCAGCACCCGCGTGACATCGGTGGTACCACTACGGTAATGTCCGCCGCTATCGATCAGCACGATGTCTCCCCAACGCACCCGATCATCAGCATCAGGAATCGGGCGATAATGGCATTGCGCACTATTGCCACGCACCGCAACAATGGCGTGAAAGCTGTCCTGCTCGTAGCCGTCCTGTTCGGCGCGATGTTGGCTCAGGCGTTGCACCAAATCGCTTTCCTGACACGGTGTTAGATCGACAGCAAGCTCGGCCATAAAATCCACCAAAGCGCAACCATCGCGCAAATGCGCAGTACGCGCCCCGGCGCATTCAGTTGCATTCAGACACGCCGCCAACCGCCACAGTGGGTCTTGCGCCTCATACACTTGCGCACCCTCGGCCTCAAGCGCGCGCGTGACCCGCGCCGAAACCCGCTCCGGATCAATCCAGACCCGGCTATTCGCTTCAGCCAGCATGTTCAACGCTGAAAAAAAGTGCTCTTCCGGGTGCAGATACGTCTCTGACCATGCCCCCAGACCCTCAGCGTGGGACAGTTTTTCGGCACTCAAAAACCAATCGATACTGCCCTCAGCGTGGACGATCATTTTCGAGAGACACAATGGCGCAGTGTCGATATCCGCCGCGCGGATGTTCAGTAGCCAGAGAATATCCTCTGGTGCTTGCACCACTAGACAGTCACAGTGTTTGTCGCGCAATTGTCCACACAAAATATCGAGTTTCTCGCGGGGTTCTGCACCGTGATCTGCCAACTCTACCCGCGTGATCGGGCTAAACGGCGCAGGGGGTTGTTCCTTCCACAGAAAATCCACTGGGTTACGCGCAACATCGCACAATTCTGCCTCGGCATCTGCCATCTGCTGCTCCAGCCGCCGATAAGCCGCCGCGCTGAAAAGATTCGGGTCAATGCCCAACTGCCACCGCGCCCCAGCAGGCATTGCAGCGCTGATCTTCTCAGCAATCGCACCACGCTGCAACGCCACCACCTGCACAAAATGCGGATCAACCTCCCCTGCCGCTTGCAGAGTGTAACGCCCATCGACGAACAGGTATGCCTGTTCTGGTAACACTAGCACCATCCCCGCCGAGCCACGAAACCCTGTCAGCCAACGCAGGCGCTCGCCGCCAGGAGTGACGTATTCGTTCAGGATCTCATCATCATGCCCGAGAATCAGGCCATCTAGGCCCTCGGCTTCGAGACAGCCGCGCAAATCTTCGAGACGATCATGTGGTGCAGGGGTCAACAACTGCGCGGCTTGACGTTTGCGAATCCGTGCGAGCAACTGCACCAGATTGCGTCCAAGGCTTTGCTCCGGATCAGTACGAAAGAGTTGCAACCACGTCCCTTGCGGAGTACAACCACTCGCCGCAAGAGCCGCCATGGTGCGATATACTCTCTGCTGATCGACTTCAGTATCGGAACATTCTACACTATTGCTCATGGCAGGTTCCTCGTGGCATTTAGCTTCGCACCATCATTGGTCGAGCAGGGTGATAAAATCAACACTGACCTTTTTTTGGCAGTGTCCGTCAGATTCTATCACATAATATTGCGATTTTAGCGTGGTGATCGTGCCCTCACCGAACCGTGGGTGTTGACAGCGTTGCCCCAACGATCCACCGTGGATAAGACTTTTCATCACTAGAGACGTTGGGAGGGCGAATCAGACCGCTTGGCGGCGGGTGCGCGTTCGTGACTCCAGCTATAGACGATCCGCTCGATAATTTCCGCAAGCGGCGTTTCTAGACACTCCGTCGGAATTTCACGCAAAAACCGCGATGGACCAGTGTCTTTGATCTGACCGTGCATAAATCGCTCGCGCGCAAAGCTGATATCAAGACGCTGTTTCGCCCGCGTCATCGCCACATAGGCTAGACGGCGTTCTTCCTCAAGGCTCTTGCCGTCGTCTTCGTCCACCGAGCGCGGATTGGGGAAAATCCCCTCCTCCCACGCGGGTAGAAAAACATAGTCAAACTCATGGCCCTTGGCGGCGTGGATCGTTGTGATCGTCACCGACTCCGCCCCATCGCTTCGGTCGTCGTCCATCACCAAGGCGACGTGTTCAAGAAACGCCTCAAGGCTGGTGAATTCGGCAATCGCGCTCTCCAATTCGCCGAGGTTCTCAAGCTTAGTTTCGGCCTGAATTTTACTCGAAGCCCGCCAAAAAGTGAACACCCCGGCATCACCCAATACCTCGTGCAGCAAATCAGCTCCGCTTAAGACCTCGTTGCGTTCCTGCCAATGGGCATGCTGTTCTAGGAAACTGCCAAATGCCCCAGCGACACGCTCGGTCAACATCCCGGCATCAAGCATGGCGCGCACCGCCGCGATTCGGCTAAAGTCTTGGCTTGCGGCGTATTGACGGACTTTATCCTGGCTGGTATTGCCGATACCGCGTGCGGGTTTGTTGATGATGCGATCGAAGGCAAGGTCATCGTCCGGACGTTGGATCAAGCGCAAATACGCTACTGCGTCACGAATTTCCTCGCGTTCATAAAACCGCAAACCGCCATAGATTCGATACGGAATTCGCGCCTGAGCAAAGGTGGTTTCGAGCATCTGGCTGACGTGACCGGCACGAATCAGTATCGCCTGCTGATTATAACCCACACCTTGAAAATGTCGCTTGACGACCTCGTCAGCAATCGCCATCGCCTCGGCACGAGAATCCCAAAACCCGATCAGCCCGATCAACTCGCCCGCACCCCGCGTTGCCTGAAGCCGCTTACCGAGACGATCCCTATTGTGAGCAATCACACCCGCCGCAGCGTCGAGGATGTTCTGGGTCGAGCGGTAATTCTCCTCAAGACGAATCACCGTCGCTTCGGAAAAGCGTTGCTGAAATTCAAGGATGTTGCGAATCTCTGCCCCGCGCCAGCCATAAATTGATTGATCATCGTCACCAACACAACACAGTTGCCGATGCTGGTGCGCCAACAAAGACAGCCACAAATTCTGGATCATATTGGTGTCTTGGTATTCATCGACCAAGATGTAGCGGAAACGTTCCTGATAGTACTGCAGGACTTCAGAGTTATGCGCAAAAAGCTTTATATTGTACAATAACAGGTCACCAAAATCGCAAGCATTCAGACTTAAAAGCCGTTTTTGATACCGTTCGTAAATGTCCACCGCCAGACCATCTAAGGCATTGCGCTCAGCTTCGGGTACACGGTCGGGTTCCAGCGCACGATCCTTCCACCCCTGAAGATACGGCATCACCTTGCCGGGGCGAATCTCCTTCGGATTGAGACGCATCTCTTGCAAGATTTGCCGTAGCAAACGATGCTGATCATCGCTATCGACAATCAAAAAATCCTGTTCAACCCCAATTCCAACAGCGTGCTTGCGCAAAATCCGTACCGCCAACGAATGAAACGTACCAAGCCATAAACCCTCGGTTTGACCAGGAACCAACTCCTCGATCCGCTCACGCATTTCCTGCGCGGCCTTGTTGGTGAAGGTCACGCACAACATCCGATAGGCCGGGGTGCACGTATCCTGAATGATCCTCGCAACCCGGTGGGTCAAGACTCGAGTCTTCCCGGTACCAGCACCAGCCAACACCAACAACGGCCCCCCAAGGTGCGACACTGCCTGCTGCTGAGCAACATTTAATTTCGCTTTATCCATAGCCTAATGCCCCGACTCTCCGTCGCCCAATCCAGAAACTCTAACGACGATTTCCACGCAAACATGATGACAACACGACCGCACGCAGAGACCCGACACTGCCCCGGCAGCAACGATACCGATCAACATCCCCACCGCAGTCATGGCGCAGCCGAGGCTGATCTCGAAAGCCAGCAGCATAATGGAAAAAAAATGGCACCCTCATCAAGGCGGTACAAAACGCTACCAGCCCAACCAGAGCATAAACCCCTATCGACGGAATTTCTACCCCCAACAACGTGTGCAGAGCCTGATTCTGCTCAATCATGCTCTACAAGATTGCCACCGATCAATGCCAACAACAACCCCAATAGCACAGGATTGTCGACCCCGATCAATTGCCCGCGTCAACGGCCCTATGTTGATTTTGGGTGATCCTGATTATCTGGGAACATCCCTAAAAAACGCCTCTAAAGGCTTCAAAAAAACACCTTGAGAAAACAGGATTAAAGAACTACAACGCTTCACACTGCGCATCGGGCGGGATTGGACGTATGAAAAAGTTCAGGATATTCGCCGACATCCACTGCAATAACAAACAAGCACATATAAACGTTGCTACTCTCGCAAACATGAACTCAAAATTAGATAGTGTAGTCACGAGATATTGAGCCATAGTGCGATGCAGAGTTTTTCGCGTATCCTGTTGCAGCCAACGTTTCAGGTGCAGGGAAGCGTTTTCTACGAGATTTTGTACAGGCGTTTATCTCAGGCGCATTGATCGCGGCGATTTTTCTTTGGCGGTCCATATCCTGCTCAAGGGCATTCTCGAAGATATCGTTGGTA
>JABSOH010000103.1 GCA_013216065.1 Alphaproteobacteria bacterium | reverse complement strand
ACCAGCCCGCCCGCCGAAGCTACCCACATCGCGATGCGGTAGCCGAAAGTGTGCAAGGCGGCCCCTGCAGCGAGTTGATATTCGTTCAGAATCTCGGTGCGGTAGGCATCGACGGCCATGTCTTGGGTTGCCGAGGCAAAGGCGAGTACCACTGCACCAAGGATAGTGTAGAACATGCCTTCAGTGGTGGTCGGGTTGGTGGTGGCAACAAACAGGGAGCTTGCGATGATGGCGATTTGGCTGAGCAGTAGCCAAGCCCGGCGTTGCCCGAGCATACGGCTAAGGATCGGGATCGGTAAGCCGTTAACCAGTGGAGACCAGAAGACTTTGACCGAATATGCAAGCCCGATCAGGGATGCAAAGCCAATTGCGGTTTTGGAGACCCCGGCCTCAGACAGCCACGCCGAAAGCACTGAGAACACCAGCAGTATCGGGAGCCCACTGGAGAAACCGAAAAACAGTATCGAGAATACCCGACGGTCAAGATAGACTCGATAGGATTTTTGCCAATTCGTGAGCACAGTGTGTTTCTTCTTTAGGTGATGCGTGCGATGATATCTTTGATATCGCGGTGGAAAATCGCACTGATCTGCTCGACGGCAGCACTGCCGAGAACCGAAGCGAAGTGTCCAGCGGCTTCGTTGTGCGTACCTTTCAGATGTGCGGCGATAAAGCCTGCGAGGTATTGGTCTCCGGCACCGGTGGTGTTGATGACCTTCTTTGCTGTGATCGGTGGTATTTCAATCACTTTGCCTTTTTGGCAAATCACCGAGCCATTCTCGCTGTTGGTGATGATCGAAAGCTGACCACGGTCTTTGATGGCACTCACTACAGCCCCCATCGAATCGGTATTCAGCAGCGCGTTATACTCATGCAGGTTGCCGAACAAGATATCGACGTTATAGTTTAACAGCTTGATGAAGTCTTCTCGGTGCGTTTTCACCAGCGTGGAATCTGAGAGCGTCAACACCGAGGTGATGTCCTGCACATGCGCTATTTCTACGCCGCGACTCAAGGCTTCACGACCGCCATTGCCGGAGATTAGATAGCCCTCAAGAATCAGCGCCGAACACTCCATCATCGAATGTATACTGACATGCGTCGCATTCAGGCGCGCACATGCACCGAGGTGCGTCACCATAGTGCGCTCACCGTCAGGCGTGATGATAATCAACGAGCGTCCTGTGGCATCTTTGGTAAGTACGGTAACGTTTTCAACATCAATTTTGAGATCACTGAAGTGATTTTTGATGGTCTCGCAGTAGCTGTCTTTACCGAGTACAGCAATTAGGCGACAGTCAAGACCGAGTTGAGCCAGAGTCGAGAAGCTGTTGCACACTGAGCCTCCTGGCGAGATGAGAGTCATCGGGAACACCTTGGCGTATTTCACCCACTCCTCAAGTCTGGCCAAGTGCATTGTCCCCTTGGTTAAACCATGCTCTTTGAGCTTCGCGTCGTTACCATCGACAAATACATCGATCAAAGCGTTCCCAATCCCAACAACTTTTTTCATGGATTGCTCCTTTTTCGCTTCATCTGTAACGAAAACTCAGCATAATGCGTCTAGAAAACCTTCAATTAAGTATCTCAGTATACAGGACACTTTTCTGCCTTAATTCAAGTAGAAATCTTTCAATTTTGTTCAAAAACTAATTATAAATCCTCAATATTAACAACATTTTGATCGAACTATGCTGACAAATCTCTCCAAAACCATCTTACAGTTCCCCCATCCTCGCGTCATCAAAATCGCCGTCCTTTCCGGGCTGTTAAGTATCTTGGTGATGATCGTACTTTCCGGCGTATTTTCTGGCGTACTTTACTGGGGGATAGCTGCGATTGCTTTTGGCGATATTCCTTGGATTGGTGGCTGGTTGATCACCTTGATAATTGGGAATTGGGTGCTTGCCTCGTCGGTGGTGTTTTTTCTGTTTTTCTTTCCGTATATTCTGCTTGGCGTGACGGCGTTTTTTCAAGATCGGATTATCGTGCTGGTCGAAGACCAGCATTATCCAAATCTTCCGGGTCCTATGAACCACCGTGTACGTGATGAGGTTGTGTTGCAACTGAAGTTTTTTGGCAGGGTGTTGCTGATCAATCTTGTGTTTTCGCCTTTGTATCTGATTTTGATGTTTACGGCGTTTGGAGTCGTGTTGTTGTCTACCCTGATCAATGGCTATTTGATCGGTATTGAGTATTACAGTATGGTCAGTTTACGGCGTTTGACGCCGAGTCAGCACAAGGTTGGACTGTGCAAACATCGGGTCATGATCCATTTGTATGGCGTAGTGATTTACCTGTCGATGTTGGTGCCGTTTTTGAACCTTTTGGTGCCGGTGTTGGGTTGCATGCTGATGACGCACTTGTTCTATCGCCATCATCAGCAGAGCAGTTTCATGACCTCTGCACAGGAATAAACTATGGGGGTATCTCGTTTGGCAATGCTGCTTGTGACGGTATTGGGTTTGTTGTTGTCAGGGTGCGGGCAATTGCAGGATATTTCGCTATTGGGGATTGGGAGTGAAGAGTCTCTAGTGAAGATTCGTCAGGAAATTTTTCTTTCTCCTTCGGTGTATGGTGTGGTCTCACATTTGGAAAAAAAGAAGATTATTCAGGCGAATAAGACCGTGCAGGAGAAAAAGGTAATGCCTCTGGTGCAGGTGCTGCGACAAAAGTCCGAGCCGGAGATTCGCGAATTGTTGGGTGCGCCGCAGCGTATGCTACGCGAAGGACAAATTCTGATCTGGCAATATGTTACCGAGGTTTGCCAGTGGGACATGTACTTTCAGGAGAACCCGGGTAAGCGCAACATGGCCTTGTACGATTTGATTATCCACCAGCGAGGGCAGATTTTGATTTCTGAGGTCGAGATTCAGCGTTGTGAGAATTCTTTACTCCAGCAACGCCTGAGCTACGACTGATCTTAAGTAGATTGATTCAATTTGAAGAGTTTTCCAGATTTTGTTGTGTTTGTTTTCTAATGGCCTTTTCTTGCGCCGATTTGTGTTCAATAGGGTTAAGGTCTGGAGAATAAGGAGGCAGATACAGCACCCAGCTTTTGGAAGAAAACCATGACCAAGCAATACTCCGGAAAAACTCAGCGTGGCTTTGCATTTGAATGAAGAGCTGTTTGAAACACTCGAAGACGCACAGCGCAAACTGCCTCCATGGCGAGATGATGACAATCACGTCAGACCGGCTCAAAAACCAGGCCCTGGCACAAGCGCGCCGGACGCTTGAGCTAGACGGGGGGGCTTGCACAAAACGAAACCTGTGACTATAAATTCCCGCGGACTCTCAGGATAAGTGAGGAACGACAGGGGAGCAGGTCACTGGTCGTGTTGATTCGAGTCTGGTGGCGGATCAGAAACGGTGGGCAGGAGCCTCAAGCTTAACACCATGGCAACACCGTTTGGTGCGCGCGAGCAAAACAAAACACTATACCTTGATCATCGCAACCGTGCTGATGCCCCTGTTGGGGATGCTGACGAATGCGATGGGTGGGCGCGGACTGTTGTTTGGTGTGGCGTCGAATTGTTAGCGCGGAATCCCAATCTGGACAATCCAGCACAGGTATTGCCTTTGAACAAAACCTTAGCCGGAATTGCCCACAAAAATCCCGCCGTATCATTGCCTGATACCATGCTGGTTATGCCCGCCTTGCATGTTATTTAGGTGCATTTAGGTACCGCTCAAGCATCATTTTATCGACAAGGACCGTACTCTACGCTGTGATGCTCAGCCTGTAAAACTGCTTGGCACGGTCTATCGTGTCGTTCGTGTCGTTGTTCAGTCAAGGCGGTTTAGGCGCGGAGTATCGCCCCCTTGGGATCAAACGGTGGGTCCGCGAGGATAACCCCACGGTGTGGTTGACCCAGAATGGCGACATCGACCTCTTGCCCAGGTGTGGCGTGTGCGGTTTTAATCATTGCTAGAGCCAAGGACTTTTCCACCGTGTAACCGTATGATCCCGATGTTACCTGCCCGATCGGCGTGCCGTCGGAGAGAAAGATTGGTTCACTACCACTGGCATCGGCGTTGGTAACGTTGACTTCGATGATCACGAGCCGCGTGCGCGGGGCAGTATCTTTCAGCGCGACGTAGGCATCTTTGCCCAAGAAATCGTCTTTTTCGAGCTTGATCAGATGCTCAAGCCCGACTTCGTGCGGCCAGTATTCCGGGCTGTATTCCCGTGACCATGAACCGTAGCCTTTTTCCAGCCGTAGCGACATCAACGCGCGCGAACCAATAGGACGCACGCCAAGATCGGCTCCGGTGCTGAAGATTGCTTCGTAGAGTTTGTCTTGGTTTTCGGTGGCGACGTAGATTTCCCAGCCTAAATCACCCGTGAATGAGACCCTAAGCGCGGTGGCTTCAAGCCCTGCGATGATCAGACGTTTCGAGCGCATGAAGGCAAAATTCGCGGTGCTTAAGTCTTCTTGTGTCAAGCGGCTCAGCAATTCTCGGGATTTAGGGCCTGCGATATTAAAGCCGCACATAGCACGGGTGCGCGATTCAAAACATACACTATCAGGATGCGGCACAGCGTTAAAGAAACGCTGATGATACCGCTCGGCCATGCCAGAGCCGATCATGAAGAAATGATCGGCACCAAGCTTCGTGAGTGTAAAGTCACCCGCAATCCCTCCGCGTACCCCAATCATCGGTGTTAAACAGGTGCGCCCAACAATACTCGGAACTTTGTTGGCAATCACACTATTCAGCCAGTCTTCGGCGCCCGCGCCCAAAATTTCGTACTTGGCAAAGTTGGATACGTCGATCACACCCACTGAATTACGCAAGGCCCGGCATTCTGTACCAACGTGTTCGAACCAGTCCTGACGCGTAAAGCCGTAGGTTTCCGTGGCAGCAATGCCTTCGGGAGCAAACCATAATGGATGTTCCCAACCCGCGTTCAAGCCAAACACCGCACCGAGTCCTTTTTGACGATCGTATGCTGGGCGTTTCATCGCTGGACGTCCGGCCTCGCGCTCCTCGTAGGGGAAGTGAATCTTAAAGCGGTGCGCGTATTGATCTATCACCCGCTCTTTGGTGAATTTCTTGTCCGCCCAATCGTCAAAACGCGCAATGTCCCACGGGAACATGTCGTATTCTGGCTCACCGTCGATTATCCATTGTGCCGCCATCAAGCCCAAGCCGCCAGACTGCGAAAAGCCCGGAATAATCCCATTACAGCAGAAGTAGTTGGACAGCTCTGGAACCGACCCAAATAGCGCAGAGCCATCCGGCGACCAGATCATCGGGCCATTGATGATCCGCTTGATCCCGGCCTTGCCAACCACGGGAACTCGATCAATCGCGCGCATCAGATTTTCCTCAATCCGATCAAGATCACCATCGAAAAGGTCGTGTCCAAAATTTCCCGGCGTTTTCTCTTCTGCCCACAGCCGCACGTCGCGCTCGTAGGCACCAATCAACAGCCCTTGCGCTTCTTGACGTAGGTAATATTCGCCGTCGCGATCCGCTACCGAAGGCAGACGTTGTGCCATGGCTTCAATCTCGGGAATGTTGTCGGTCACGAGATATTGATGCTCGGTCGGCTGCAAGGGCAACTCAAGCCCAACCATTTTCGCCACTTCACGCCCCCACAGCCCGGCCGCATTGACAATCCATTGGGTATGGATGTCGCCCTTGGGAGTTTCCACAATCCAACTGCCGTCAGGCTGTGCAATCGTCGCTGTAACCGGGGTGAAGCGATGCACGTCGGCGCCAAACAATTTCGCGCCAGCAGCATAAGCATGGGTCACTCCTGAAGGATCGACACTCCCGCCATCTGGTTCGTACATAATGCAGCGAATGCCGTCAAAATTCACCAGTGGGTGCAACTGCTCGGCCTCATCACGTGCGACATGGTAAAAGTTGGCACCAAAATACCGCGCTTTGGCTTCCTGCAAGCGCAATTGGTACTCACGCTCTTCAGTCTGCGCTAAATACAGTGAACCAGTGTGAAAAATCCCGCAGCCTTGGCCAGTTTCAGTCTCAAGCTCTTTGTACAGCCGCATCGTGTAATACTGCATCTTCGAGATATTGATGTGGTCATGCAGGCCGTGAATGTTCGCCGCCGCGTGCCAAGTCGAGCCACTCGTCAGTTCGTCGCGCTCGAGCAGAACAACATCCTTCCAACCAAGCTTCGCAAGGTGGTACAGAATCGAACAACCAATCAATCCCCCGCCGATGACGACGGCTTGTGTATGGGTTTTCATCACAATGCTCCTTTTGGTACAAATTCGGTCTGCTAAGGCGGTTTTAAATCGCGCGAATTTCCTAATAGACAACCCAAAACGCGGTTTCCAGTGAAATATCGGTTTTCAGAGAATTCGGTGAGAATTGGAATATTTTTGAGTTCAATTTTGGTGCATAATTGGATCTAATGCTTATGGCTTCTACGTCGTATGTGCAGCCTTGAAAGGTGCGCGGCAAGTGGTAAACATTAGCAGATTGTTTTTTAGGTTGCGGTGATTCGATAATATACGAATCATAAAAACATTAATTGTTTAAAGCATTATGGCACAGTTTTCTGAAAAGCGCTTACCGAGCAGGTTTCCGAGATGCTGTAATACGGTAGTCTTGGAGAACTTGATAGGATTGGGTTGAAAAAAGATGGTAGCGTGCAAAGATACTCCCCAATCTCTTGATGAGAATATTTTGCTCATTCGTCTGCGGAATGCTAGTTAAACGCATTTGAAGTGTGAAGCCGCATGGCTTCGAGCCTTGAATGGAGCTAAATCTCTACCACAGGAACCTTTAGGGAGAGTACTCAAATGCGTGATCAAATACACAAAATCCATCCAGCAGTAAAGATGTACGCTGACGAAACGCTTAGTAGGCAGTTGAGCTGCTGTGAATTCCTCACTCGCGCTTCGGCTTTGGGTGTTACGTAGCCACAGCCTATGGTTTTTGGGCATGGCAACGCCAGGCATTGGCCGATGTAACACTAGGCCCAAAATGGGCGGTATTGTGCGCATTCAACAATGGGGTGCGCGCATTGAAAGATCCGCATATAGCTAAACGACAATTTTTTGGTTCAAATATTCTGATCCCGAAACAATTCATCGATTGAACAATGTATCCTTCTTCTGATAGCCTTTGTTTGGGCCCATTATTGGGTTCAGGTTAGGTGAGTGTGGTGAGAGATATTCCAGAGTATGACCAGCGTTGAGGATAGCGG
>JABSOH010000102.1 GCA_013216065.1 Alphaproteobacteria bacterium | reverse complement strand
AGAGCGTCACGGTTGAATAGTCTGGACACCTCCATGAACCCTTTTTCTGATCAACCTCGTTGCGTTGTTCCCGTGCCCAAGTCCTCATGTATACTCAGGTACATTGCGGCTTTGTAGCGCGAGTACGGCCTAAAGTTTGCCAAAGGGTCCATAAAAGTATACGACTTTAACCAAGCAGTGAGTTTGAACTTTTCGACATCAATAAGACCATGATCCGTGATGTTCAGGCTCAGAATCACCGATAACGCCAGAAACGACAATTGCACAAACGGCTCGGGCAGCGTAGTTTCAAGGGTTCGTGCCGCCACATTCAAAGAACCTGTTCGAAGGGCATCAAACTTGTCAGCCCAGCAACCGGCAGCAATAATTCAGCACAAACTTCGCCCCGTGCACAATATCACCAAACCGCGCGCCACCGCACACGCCATACCAGCGTACTCCACCGCCACGATATTATAATGATCGCGGCATATCATGGGCAAAACCGCTCTCATCAATATCAACAATAGGCCTTGATCTTCTCCTGAAAGACACGCCGTTTGTCGTCGTCCGCTTTTGGATGCTTCAAGGGGTTTTTATATATCCTCCCAACTCACGAAGCGCTTGCCAGATGCCCTTTTGTGTCATCCCAAAACGTGCGGCATACTCATATTGACAGGCATCGGGATATTGGCGCACATCTTCAGCCAACTGCTCAAGGTCAATCTTGCGGATCTTGCGTTTGTAAGAGCGAGGCATCAAGATGCCTGGACCAACGTTTAAGGCTGGCAACATCAACTTTAAATCTGGTTGCTGTCGCCGAAAAACTCATGCATCAACTGTATCATCTTATCGTCTTTTGACGATAAAGATCGGCTGCAAAGCATTGAGGTGCGACACCGAGCCTTCGCAGATCAACACCCGGGCGCATACCTTTACGGAGTTTTTCCAGCCCCTTTTCAGCAATCGTGGCCTCACGCTCAGTGCGAATCCCCACCACGATGTAACTGTTCAGTTCCTTATCGCGCGGCAAAGGACAATGACCATCGATATGCTGATCAGCAAAGAGCACAAACTTGGCCACCGCCGCCGGATCGCCCTTGCAGCACACCAGGGTAATTCATAAATTCTACCAAGCCGATTCCCCAATGGATGCCCCATCAATGCACGCGCTCGAGGTTTCCCATATGCATCGCCAGAACACAAAAACTTAGTTGCACCCGCAGATCGAGCAAGGTGTGCAGGCTGGATTCCTGAAAGCAGAGAATGTCCGCAACGCCTAGCACATTGGCAATCTCGTGGGATCACAAATCGCCGTGACAATACCGTGCGGTGTTGTCACACGCAACGAGCTTTTAACGTGCAGGTGGAGCATCAACAGGGGCCGGCACGAGGATTAATCCCGAAACATCAATGACCTCTCCGACTTCATAATTCGCACCGACACCCACGATATATTCACCACAAACCACAACGTCGCCGTCCAGCATCTCTCCCGTCATCAGATCCAGTCACCACGTAAAATACTGTCGGCTGGTACGACACCACGCCCCTGCATGATACGCTGTCACAAATCGCTTATGTTCACCCTCTCATCTCTCGCAACAGAAACCCTCTCAACCCCGAAAGGGTAAAGCAAAACATCCGAATAAAACACCCCCTTTCGGAATGTCACCCGAGATGCCTTCGACATAGAATCTCATTCCCACCAAAGTACCATCATCGGCGATTTCACCGGCATCCAGCCAATCCCGAACCATCTTGCTTCTTTAAGGGACCTGTGAAAGCATGATACGCACCAGAGGCGAGGCTGGATATCAACCTCTTGGCCTCAGCTTGAACGTCTGCTGGGATCACGTCGGACATTTCACCAATCTCGACCATGCCCACTCCGATTACCGTCCCAAGTGTCTTGCGAAGACCAGCTACCATCCATCGCTGCACGGGTGCGGCGCACATAGTAGAGCGACCAATTGTTAATAATCGAAGAAATGCGGGGATTCGGCATAAACTGCCCCATATTCGAAGCTTGACCAAGGGCCGACGCTCCGGCCTCTTCAGCGACCGCCATCGGTGCTGTCGAATCAGTGTGTTGCATGATGACATCAACGCCCCGATCAATCAGTGCCTTGGCCGCGTCGCCCTCCTTGCCCGGATCGAACCACATATAGACCCAAACAATTTTGAACTCGACGCTAGGGTTGGCTTTCTTGGCGTGGATATACGCCGAGTTAATGCCGCGAATAACCTCTGGTATCGGGAACGAAGCAATGTCACCGATCTTATTGGACTTGGTCATTTTGCCCGCGACATGCCCAATCACCGCACGGCCTTCGTAGAAACGCGCCGAATAGGTCGCAACATTATCGGCGCGTTTGTAACCCGTCGCATGTTCAAATTTTACCTTGGGAAATTTCTTCGCCACATTAATGACCGAATCCATATAGCCAAATGAGGTTGCAAAGATCAGATCATGACCCGACAAGGCCATCTGGGTCATGACGCGCTCGGCATCAGCACCTTTGGGGACATGCTCGACGAAGCTCGTGACTACCTTATCACCAAATTCGGCTCGACAGCCTTGCGTCCAATGTCATGCTCGTACGACCAGCCCATATCGCCAACCGGCCCAACGTAGATGAAGCCAATTTTGAATCCCTTTGAAGCGACTTCTTTTTCAACAGTATCAAACCATCCATTTATCCATGCAATTAAACCAAGTGCTCCGACCAACAAAATACTGCCTATTAATAAATATTTTTTTCATCAACAATCTCCATTAAATTTTAGTAAGCGAATATACACACTATTCTGAAGAAAAAATTAACTACTAGAATGGAATATCTTACCAAGCGCGTGAGGTGATTGTAATGTACCGCGCTTACGGCCTGCCGACATCAACACCAGAATGGTTACAAGATACAGTGTCATCGAGAGATACACCACATTGATCGTGACCCCAACCGCCTGCAAATTCAACTGCAAATATCGTGATGCCGCCGAATAAATACGCACCGAGCAAAACCCGCCATGGTCGCCAGCTTGCAAAGACCACAATTGCAAGCGCAATCCAACCCGCGCCTGCAGTCATGCCTTCGGTCCATTGCGGAACTCTGACCAGCGATAAATACGCCCCGCCTAATCCTGCGCTCGCACCACCAAACACGATTGCCAGCACCCGCACGACTTTATAGCCTAAAGCATGGGCAGCATCGTGATTTTCACCAACCACTCGCAACACCAGTCCCGCACGAGTATAATACAGGAAACCAAAGACACCCGCCACCAGCGCAAGAGCAATGTACACAATCGCGTCGTGGCGAAACAGCATTGAAACCAAGATCGAAATCTCGCTGAGCAACGGAATATCGAGTTTCAGAAACGATTGCGGTTTAAGACCAGTATAACTATGCCCCATCATAGAGGACAGCCCAAGGCCGAACAGGATCAATGACAACCCCGAGGCGACCTGATTGGCTAAAAAGACTTGGGTCAATAATGCAAAAATCAACGAGATCACTGCCCCACCGACCACCGCACCGGCAAAGCCCAACCACACCGATTGGGTTTCCATTGCGACGATGAAACCACAAACCGCACCGATGATCATCATCCCTTCGACACCAAGGTTCAACACTCCTGATTTTTCGACCACTAGCTCGCTGATTGCCGCCAGCAAAATCGGTGTTGCAGTAATCATCAAGCTGATGATTAGCGTCGCCAGGTTCAGTGTCGAAAAATCCATCCCAACTCCCTCTCGCTAGTAGAAAAACATAGACGATAATTTGACAACACATCAAGCGCCAACAAGAAGAACAGTAACATACCCTGAGACACTTGAATCGCCGCGCCAGGCAAAAGCCCAGCATGAACTGCGCCAAATCGCCGCCAATATAAGTTAGAGCCATCAGCAGTCCGGCAAACAAAATTCCAAAAGGATTCAACCGTCCAAGAAATGCGACGATAATAGCGGTAAAACCATAACCAACATTAAAATCGATGCTGATCTGTCCCGCAGGTCCGGTGAGTTCGAATAGTCCTGCCATCCCGGCTAGCGCCCCGGATGTCCCAAGGCAGACTGCGACCAGCAAGGGAATTTTGCCCTGCGCAAACCGCGCTGCACGATCGGTCTGCCCCGTGAGGCGGATTTGAAAGCCAACGCAAAAATATTTCACTAATAAAATCAACCCTTTATTTGGAAATGTGTTCCACGCTAAAAACCACCGCGGGACACTTTATTGTTTTGCAGGTTTCCAAATGTATTGTATCCCCAACGCCTCGCACGCCCGCTCGATTCGGTGCTCATACGCGCCAATCTTGCCGTCTGTGTCGTAGATCACTTGGTAGCATGTCGAATGGGGCATTCTACGTTTTATCGTCGGGAAGGCTCTAAACGGATTGCTTTTGCCTCAACGAATGGCTCTGTCTAGACAATCCGAAGCTTTAAGCCTCTTCCAGCAAAGCGGGGTCAGTGCGAGACGTAAAAAAATTCTCCAGTCCCTAGCGGACATAATATTCTTGCAACTTCTCCTTGCCCCGCCACGATGCCCTGCTACAACGGCGATAGATCTTGTTTCTCAATGCAACTTGGGAGAGATTCTTGCAACTGGAGGGTTATCATGTTCAATAAGAAACCTGAAGCACCCGATCAATTTGGTATGTACGAAAAAATTATGAAAATTGCGGCGAAGAGGACGCCCTCAAGCCTCGATAAAATACCCTCAAGCTTCGATGAAATGTTTGATAAGCCGGATCATTTTCTTTTTCCTTGGGAATATTCCCCCTATCCCGTGAATTGTAGCACTGGCGTTAAATGCAACGACAATTGCAATTAACCTAAGAAGCAGACCAAACGCTTTACTATTGGGAGATATGTGTTGGGCAATTGGAAGGAAATAAGTGAAGAAATAGTTGCTCTTGAGGTGTCTCGACGACAAAAAGAAAGTCCAATTGATAAAATTCGTCGAAAGTATATAAGAAAATTACATGAGGAGACAGGTAGAAATGTAGTTGTGTACTATTCTGGTTGGCTTCAAAAGCTTGATCCGGTCTTGTTTTCCCACACTATCATTAACGATGATGACAAGAATGGTTTCATGAGCGCCTTTAAGGGGCTTGATTGGAACAAAGGGCTTGATCTAGTTCTGCATCTCCCTGGTGGTACTGTCGCAGCAACTGAAACTATTATTGATTACATTAGAGGAATGTTTGGATCAGATATCCGAACAATTGTGCCGCAAATTAGTATGTCCGGTGGAACAATGCTTGCTTGTGCTGGTAAAGAAATAATTTTGGGCAAGCACAGCAATCTCGGGCCTATAGACCCACAGTTTGGATCATGGCCAGCTTTTGCAGTTCTTGAGGAGTTTGAGCGCGCGTCCAGAGAAGTTATTGAAAACCCCGACAAGGCACTCGTTTGGAGGGCTATTCTAGAAAAGTACCACCCGACACTGCTGTCGCAAGCTCAACATGCTATCGAATGGTCAAAAGAGATAGTTATTAATGCTCTTAAGGATGGAATGCTTAAGGATGATCTGAATGCTGATGATAAGGCCAAGAGAATTGTTAATTTCCTTTTGAGCCATGACCTTCACCATGCGCACGGACGTCATCTTCACCGCAAAGAGCTTCGCGAAAGTGGTCTTGTAATTACCCATCTTGAGGATGAACAAGAATTACAGGATATCGTCTTAAGTGTGCATCATGCCTTAATGCATACCTTGACGAATAGTAGTGCTATCAAGATCATTGAGAATCACGAGGGAACTGGATTGTTTCGGAATGTCGGAAATGTAAATCTTGAGAGAACTCCACCAATCGAACAGGGGAAAGTGTCCCAGATTTCATTCCTAAAGCGATTACGATTAGCCTTGGGTATCATATTTAAAGTGAATTGAGAAATTGTCGGTTAAAAGCGAGTACAATCCCTACCGCCAGCATGACAGCATCCTGTAGCCTGCCTTGAGAAAGCCTAGAGACATCAAAAAAAGCGCAAGCAGCAAACTTGCCGCATCGATCAGCCAAACCCCAATCCCGCAGAACGAAATCAGTAAAGGAGCGCATGCGCCCAATATCGTTGTCATGATTCGCCTCGCACTTCTGGCGAATCACCTGCATGGATAGTGAATCCAAATACTTCGTCACGGACATTTTTCAGGCCTCTGGTGGTGGTTGATCAATCAGCATTGCTTTTGTTCTTGCTACGTTCGCACGTTTTTCTGATTTCATGGCCAGACGCGAAAAAATCAGCCGTTCCCTGTTGTCCCATCTGAGATGTCCCTTTATCCGAATCCCCGCACCGTCGGTGTGCGTGGGCGACATTCTATCTGGTGTCGGATGAGGTCTATTCTCAGACTGGTTCCCCCCGGGGCTGGGACTCATGGCTATGATGGTTTTGGTGTTGGCGCACCAGAACCCTAGCCCCGCGCTCTTATGGAAAACGATTGTTCATATGGCACCTTCCTTGCTTACCAGCCGTCCACCGCGCCGGGCAGTTGAACGATTTTCGGCCTGACAGTTTCAGCCTCGAAGAAGATGCCGCGCTCCATGCCATCACACAGCGTCCTGAGCGCATCGGCGGGGTTGCTGTGAAACTTGTCCTGCTTTGTGTGTCCGTTCATCTTGTTGTACAGATCAAGGCTCTTGATTCCTTCCTTGCATTTCCCCTCATCAAAATACATCAAGGGGAAACTCTTGCGAACAGCTTCAATGCCTCCATAGATCGAGGTGGTTCTTGGGATGATTTCCACGTCAAGGCCATGCTCGGCCATTGTTGTTTGCTGCGTGACACCTGTTGCAAACACCCTGTTTTTCCCATCGTGAGGCCAGCCGTGCACCCCATATTTGTAGGGCTTGCTCTTCAGCAAATCGGCATAGTAAAAAACACCCTTTCCGGTTCCATGTTCAAAGTCAATAATGTGCCGATTTACCCCATAGATTTGAAAGAACCAGATTGCAGTTGAATCTCTAATACCCAAATCCCAAGCCGTATGCACGGGCAATGATTCCATGTAAGACACTTTTCCAATGCGCCCCTTTTCTCGCGCCATCACCATGCTATGACCGTAGGTGTATTCGGTCTCCCCAGCGTTCCAGTCCAAGCGCGTCCTTGCACTCAATAACGACGTTTTTCAGCCTATCCCGCACCGTGGCAATTCGGTTCGGCAAATCAAAAATACTCTCAGGACGATTACTTTTGTATAATTCTTTGCTATCA
>JABSOH010000101.1 GCA_013216065.1 Alphaproteobacteria bacterium | reverse complement strand
GCTCGCCAACAGGCTCGCGCCAATCGCGCCAACGGCAGCAGCTTCGGTTGGGGTCGCGATACCCCAGAGGATCGAACCCAACACCGCGACGATCAGCACCAACGGTGGGACCAAGGCCGAGAGTATCTTGCGATAAAAATCACCGCCACGCTGTAGCTCTTCGGGCGGAATCGCGGGCGAAGTTGCAGGTTTCAGCCACGCTACAATCAATTGATACGCGATATACAACCCAACCAGCGTGGAGCCGGGGATGATCGCGCCCGCAAATAGATCGCCGATGGACACCGGTTCTGGCGACCAATTACCAATCTCGCGCTGTGCCTCAACATAAGCGTTAGAAATTTGATCACCGAGCAGAATCAACACAATTGATGGCGGAATAATCTGCCCCAGCGTCCCCGCCGCACAGATAGTGCCACAACTCAGCTTTGGATCGTAACCCCGCCGCATCATGGTGGGTAAGGATAATAGCCCCATGGTGACCACGGTTGCCCCAACAATACCGGTCGAAGCCGCCAAAAGCGCACCGACAATGGTGACAGAAATCCCCAACCCGCCGCGTAGCGAACCGAACAATTGCCCCATGGTCTCAAGCAATTCCTCGGCAACTCGTGAGCGCTCCAGCACGATGCCCATATAGACGAACAGTGGCACCGAGATGAGAATTTCATTAGTCATGGCGTTGCCGTAAATCCGCGATGGCAAGGCCAGCAAAAAGGTCATATCAAACAGACCCACCGAATAGCCAATCAGCGCAAAGATCAAGGCAGTGCCTGCGAGCGTGAACGCGACGGGGAAGCCGAGCATCAGCATCCCACAGGTCACGACGAACATGGCAAGGTTTAGTACATCCTGCATGACCGCCTCTTACGCAGCTAGGTGCGGCTCATCTCTCAGTCCTAGCGCTCATGGACGGATCGCCCCATCAACGTCAAGATCGAGGACGCCACAATGGCTATCCCCTGAAGAATGAGAAAGCCGCAGAAGGCAAAAATTGAGCTTTTCAGCAAATACACCGCCGGAATACCACTGGTCTCTTTCGAGCCTTCCAGTACCGCCCAAGACTGCGCTACATAAGGAATCGTGACAACAATCAGCATGATACAAAACGGCAGTAGCAGAGCAAAGACCCCGAACAGATCAACGCAGGCTTTGTATTTTTCACTAGCAGATTGGTAAAAAATATCGACCCGAACATGACCGTCTTGATACAGCGTAAAGCCTGCACCGAGAATGAACAACAGGGCGTGCATGTAAAAGATCGATTCCTGCATAAAAATCGAGTTGTAACCAAAAATATAGCGCAACAACACAACGGTGAACTGCACCAGCACCATCAGCATCGCAAGCCAAGCGACCGAGTACCCAACGGCACGATTAATCGCCGAGCAAAAAAAATACAGGCTACGGATAGAATCACAACTCAACAGGAGTAAAAACTTGTCTCTTACCTCCCAAAAAAACCTAATCAATCTAGTACTCAAACGGCAGACGACGCGCAGCGTAGTACGCTTCAAGCGATACACGCGAGTCGGCAATGACCATTTTACGGAAGCTGATGAAGCTTTCATAAATGCGCTTGCTGAGATCATCGACATCGCCAGCCTCGCGCACCACCTGACCGCTGACCTCACCAACGGCGTTCAACACGTCGACAGGCATTTCACGCAATTGCACGCCATGCTTACGGATTAGAGTATTCAACGCGGCCGAGTTCCTGGCATTGTATTCTGCATGCATCACGTTGTTCACAGCATGGGCCGAATTGGTGATCAAGGCACGCTCAGCATCGCTCAGGCTTTCCCAAACGCCTTTGTTAACACCAATCCCAAGGGTCGCGCCAGGCTCGTGGAAGCCAGGCCAGTAGTAGTATTTGGTAATCTTGTAGAATCCGAAGGCCAGATCATTCCAAGGCCCAACCCACTCAGTGGCATCAATAGTACCCGCTTGCAGAGCTGGGAAAATCTCACCACCTGGCAAAGTCACCGCAGAAGCACCGATACGGCGCAACACTTCGCCGCCAAGACCCGGCATACGAATTTTCAAGCCCTTCATGTCATCAAGGGATTTGATTTCCTTGTTGAACCAACCGCCCCACTGTACGCCAGTATTGCCACACGGCAGATGCTTAATGCCAAATCGGTCGCCCAATTCGTCCCAAAGTTGTTGACCTCCACCGTGCATGATCCAAGCGTCGATCTCGTTGGCGGTGAAGCCAAACGGTACTGCGGTAAAGAAACTGTAGGCCTTGTGCTTGCCCTGCCAGTAGTAATCCGCGCCATGATACATATCTGCCGCGCCACTAGAAACGGCGTCGTGAGATTCAAATGGCGGCACTAATTCGCCAGCAGCAAACAGATTAACTGTCAGCTTGCCCCCCGAAGATTGGGTGACGCGGTCAGCAAATTGCTGCGCACCAGTGCCGAGACCCGGGAAATTTTTTGGCCACGTCGTGACCAGACGCAATTCGCGCACACCCTCTGCAATGGCTGGCGCGACCAGAGTGCTCGCAGCAACAGCAGCCGTACCAAACCCAGCAGCTCTGAGGAAACCGCGACGCGGTAGAATGCGTTTGTTTGGAGTGTTTGGGGTTTTGGTCATGGAGACTTCCTCCTGTTTGATGAAAAACCTCACTTTTTTGCAACATCAGCGACACGAATACCCCGGTTCTTGTAAGAGACTTCAACAAGCAACGCAATAAAAACATTTGGTGGTTGGCACCTGACTTAAAATAAGTTAGGTGTTATCTATGTATGTAAAGTATTGTAAATTAACAAGAAATAAGTAATTGGAATTCATGAAATACTTTGTTGCGGGTTCGACAGCGGGGATGGCGGCCGAACTGGCAGGTGTTCATCGCAATACAGTCGTTCGTTTTTTCACAAGCTACGCACCACCATTGCTGAGAAACAACGGGAAAGAGCCGCACAGTTTGCAGGAGAGATTAGACGAAAGCTACTCTGGTGGTATTCGAAAATGGAAACTTAAGGTAGAGGAACTGCTGGCAAGCTGGCAGTGTCTGGTATTTTGAAGCGCGGTGGAAATGTTTACACACAAACCATCCTGGATGCTAAAATGGATACTCTGACGCCCATTATTCGGCAGAAAGTAACGCCTTCGTTTATACTGATAGCTATCGCTCGCATAACGGTGTCAGGGTTCAAGCACTGCAGGATCAATCATTCAACATTTTTTGCTCGTGAACGTCATCATATCAATGGCATTGAAAACTTCTGGAACCCGGCAAAACGGCAGATGCGAAAATTCAATGGTGTTCCAAAAAAAACACTTCAGCATGTTCCTGAAAGAGTGCGAATGGCAATTTAATATTGGTTCACCACAAAAGTTACTTAAAGACCTCAAGTCTACTCTCAAATCTCAATCTTAAGTATCAGCCCCAAATGGCAGTTATTATACCTGTTGCAAAAGTAGCGTTTTTTTGAATAAGGCGCAGCCCCCCTCTTTTCTGTTCTATATTAAAATCCTGCCACTGATCCTCAAGATCGCCGACACCGTATGGTATGGGCGATTTGAGCGGATCTTATGTCTCGATAACCACTCCCACGTAGGGCACATCCCTGAAAATTTCCGCTATGCACATAACGGTGAACCACAAAAGCTTTCAATTTTAACTCTACCATTTTGCACTGAAAGCCTGAAAAACACTGATGGAACAATAAGGCAAAGCCCATCAAAGATAGCATGTGGTATCGTCATTCCCTCATTCTTGTTTCCGAGTAAATTGAAACTGCTCTAGGTACGTTGCCTGATACAGTAAGCGTGTGATCAGGCCATCAAGAGTTTTTAGGGTCTGTTCGGATAGCAACGTTCCATCAGCCGCGAAAGCCTTCTCGGCGTGGGGCAAGGTCACAAAACCCGGGGTCGCTACCGCGCCAAGTTCGGCGAGGATATCGCGAAGCCGTGGAATCATCCGCACCCCGCCACGTCTACTGGGGGACGCTGCCATCAGCGCAAATGGCTTGGCGGAAAAGGCCGCCGAGGCAGCTTCTTCTCCCTCGGCGCGCGAACACCAAGCGAACAGATTATTCAGCACTGGCGGCACGCAGCCGTTATATTCCGGGGATGCAATCATCATCGCGTCATGGGTAAACAGCAAGGTTTTGAAGGCCTGCATGGTTTCAGGCACACCGTTTTCGGCTTCTAAATCACCGTGATACACTGGAGCAGTGTAGTTGTTCAAGTCCACTAGCGTTGCTGTCACCCTGTGCCGTTCTAGTGCTTGTGCCGCCACCGCCGCAAGCTTCTTATTCCATGAGTCCTTGCGTGCGCTACCGGCAAAAACCAAAACTTTAACTGTATCAGACATAGGAGATTTCCTTAGATGTAAGTGAATACGGGCTTGCCCACGATGGTGTAATCGCTAGGAGTGACATCATACCCCATCATGATTGCGGCGAGGACATGGTCATGTTGACGTTACGTCTGGTGATGATCGTTGCGCAAGCGACGTTCAATCGTCGCAGTTTCCCGGCTTGCAACGCTACGATTCTAACCGTGCACGCCCGTCGGCGACGGCTGCTGTCCTCGTAGTGGCCTTGTCAATTATTAAATTGGGGCTGGCACCTGACTTGAAATAAGTTAGGTGTTATCTATGTATGTAAAGCATTATAAATTGTCAAGAAATAAGAAACTAGAATTAATGAAATACTTTGTTGGAGGTTCGACTGCGAGAACAACAGCCGAATTGGTAGGTGTTCGCAATACAGTTGTTCGTTTTTTTCATAAGCTACGCACCCGCGCCATTGCCGATTTGGTGGTATTCGAAAAGGGAAACGAGGTAGAGGAGTTGCTGGCAAAGTGGCAGTGTCTGGTATTTTGAAAGGCGGTAAACATGTTTACACACAAACCATCCTGGACGCTAAAACAAATACTCTGACGTCCATTATTCGGCAAAAAATAACACCTTAGTTTATACTGATAGCTATCGTTCGTATATACGGTGTCAGGGTTCAAGCACTACAGGATCAACCGTTCAACACTTTTTGCTTATGGACGTCAGCATATCGATGGCATTGAAAACTTCTGGAATCAGGGCAAAACAGCATATGCGAAAATTCAATGGTATTCCAAAACAACACTTCAGCATGTTCTTGAAAGAGTGCGAATGGCGATTTAATACTGGTTCACCACAAAAACTACTTAAAGACCTCAAGTCTACTCTCAAATCTCAATCTTAAGCGTCAGCCCCATTAAATTTAATATATTGAAGATTATTTTTAGAAAATTGTTTAAGTCTGATGATTTGAGGAATTTGCATGTATTTTGTTATATTTGAGATCCCTTTCACAAAATGCTGAATATAGTAATGAGCATTTGTTAACTCTCATGACTATGAGCCGCTTGAAATTGTGACAAATTGACCTGATGGCTACTTGACATTGCACCAGCGCAAGCCCTTGATACCGTTGAGAAAACGTCCTCTCGTATGGGGCACGAAAATGAGAATGCTCACGAGCCTGATCACGGTTTTTAGATTTCATGTTTCTCTTCTTAATCATGACAGCAAACCGTGCCATGATCAGGGCAAACGTGCCTCAAACTCTCCGCGTCAGAAACATCAGCTGGAGTGGCTGTAATCTTGTTGATCAGACTCGATTGCATATCAACACTGACGGCCGTACCAGTATTTATCCTTGTCCTTACGACCAAAACGCGCCTGTTTGTCTGTGGCCACTTTTCTAGCCGTGCTGTTGTTAAATATTTCCAATCTTTGAGCTATAGACTTATCTCGTTCATCCCAAATAGAACGTTTCGATACCAGATGTGACGCATCAACAAAACCTCATGGATCAAACCTAGCTCATTTTAGGCCGTGGCGCAAAGTTGCGAAAAAGCGTTTTCTACAAGATTTTGTACAGGTGTTTATCGCAGGCGCGTTGATCGCGGCGATTTTTCTTTGGTGGCCCATACCCTGCTCAGGGGCATTCTCGAGGATATCGTTGGTATCATGTGGCTTTTTTGTCAGCGATCAGATAATCGGCCCGTCAATCAGGCAATCTGCCTCTTTGCAATCTGCTCCTGTACCTTGTGTAACAGGCGGCATACCACGCGCGGCCAGACTCGGTTTTGTGTTGAGTACGGCTCATCTCCAGATCGCCGCCTCTTGCGCCAGAGGCATGGACTTTGCCATGGGACGCATCAATCATGAGCCATTCGTCATCAGGCTTGTCAATCAGGATTTCTAAAAGCTTTGCCTACACGCCCTTGTCCCGCCAAACGACGGTGCGTATTGCTCCAGTCGCCGTAATCTGGCGGCGGCAAGTCACGCCATGGCGCACCGGTGCGCATGATCCGGAGAACCGCGTCGATAAACTTGCCGGTTGTCTCTGGCTATGCCGCCCCAACTGCCTGTTCTGATCTGTCGTGTCTGCGATGTGATGCTACCTGTGTCATGTAAAATCCTCCTTTTTACAAGAATCTCTTATTTCTCATCTCGTGACTATAACATCTAGAGATGGTTACTATTTCCTTGCCAATCATTGCGTGTTGATCGAATCGGACAATCTTGAAGAGACTGACCTGCAATGGCACCATCTTGATCAACTGGTGCATATGCTGCACACTGGGCAACTTCTGCATATTAGACTTGTTGCAAAAGTCATTGGTGTAGTCCTGTTTGTAGTTCACTGTTGAAGGGCTCTTCCAGCCCTTCAACAGTTTAAATTATCCAATCTTTTATTCAAGCGTGTATGCGCACAGCAGAAATTTTCAGGGAGATGACGCATCGCTTACGCGATAAGTGGAAGCGGTTATCGAGACATAAAATTCGCTCAAGTCGCCATGCAGTGTCGGCGATCTTGAGGATTATTTGTTCGTGATCGCGAGCATTCCCATTTGCATGCTCCTTACGAGAGGGTGCTTTCTCAACGGGATCGCGGGCTTGTGCAGATACAGTGCTGGGTGGTCAGCAGAACAATTTGTCACAATTTCAAGCGGCTTATAGTCTTGGGGGTTAACAAATACTTGAAGAACAACAGCCAGAATCCGTCAGCACTTTGCAAAAGGGATCCCAAATACAACAAAATACATGCAAATTCCTTAAATCATCAAGCTTCAACCTTACTTAAGGGGTAGGCACCTGACTTAAAATAAGTTAGGTGTTGTCTATGTATGTAAAGCATTGTCAATGATCAAGAAATAAGCAACTGGAATTCATGAAATACTTTGTTGCGGGTTCGAC
>JABSOH010000100.1 GCA_013216065.1 Alphaproteobacteria bacterium | reverse complement strand
TGAAGACTTTGGCATAAAAAATCCGTGGCCGGGTTAATTGCACCTTGACCACCTTCTCCCTGCCCTCGGCATCCGTCATGACCTTGCCGTTGTCATCAAGAGCCTTGACGGATTTTGTCCACTGCCAATACTCGATGGTGGTGGCCTTCTCGCCCTTGCGCACCTGATAGCCCTTAGCCGCCGCCTGCCTGTAGGTCATCCAGCGCGGATCGTCATGGTTCTTCATCTCCAGCACCAGGCTGTTGATCCCTCGATAGCGATTATCCGAGATGGGATTGTGGGCTTCCGAACGATATTCACCGGGATCCCAGGGCTTTTGCCACGGGGCCGTCCCTTTTTGCAGTTGCTCGATGATGATGTTTGCAACCTCGGTTGCAAAGTCGATGGCCATGAGATTACACCTCCGTATCGAAGATGCTGTCCAGGGCATCGGTTACAGAAAGGGCCGTTTCCTCAAAAGCCCCCATATAATCAGCAGTAACCTCCACAGGTTTCCCCTGTTGTGCAATACGGCTTAAAGCCGTGCTTACGGTAAAGTCTTCACTCACGATCCACCTCACATCAAAGTTGGTTGCCTGCCAGACGGCAGACAACGATGTTGAGTGATCCATGGCAACCCACAAAGACGCGCAGCTCAGGCCGCAGATCACCGATGGTGACTTTTTCTTATGATGAAGGTAAGGCGGGGTGTTTCCAATGTCCTCAAAGCCTCAACGGGGCGAGGACCACCTCTGACTTTTGCGCATCACCATCTGGCAAAAACATGAGGACTATCGCGCCTCACAGACGGAATCCTAGCAAAAAAACCAGTAGGAGTAAATCGTAAAAACCCGTACCGCTGATTTTGTTCAAGCGGGATACCTCAAAACGGTTGATTAGGCACGGCAAAAAGCCACACTGCACGGGCAGTGTGGCTTTAAGGGGAGGAAACATATACCTAGAGCCAAAATGTGTACGGGAGGTCAGCTTTTCCAGAACGGCTTGCTGCTTTCTTGCATGGCGTCCCAACGTGAAAGGCCGATATCATCCAGCGTTTTGTCGCTCATGGTCGCAAGGAATTGACGAGACACGCTGCGTTCGCGATACACAGCAACACGTTTTGCAATGGCGATCAAAAGCGAGGCCAATGCAGTAATATAGACACCAGCAGTATCACGCAACTTGCTAGGCTGATTCTGACAATTTGTAGACATAAGAGTGTCTCCAGATCAATATTTTATGTATAAAATTCATCAATGTTTTTGAGAATGGATATTCTGTTGACAAGGCATATATCGGAGCATAGCAAGTATTTTACAAACGAAACGTCATCTCATTTGCATAGATATTTTTCATGCATTAAACTGTTATGCGCTGGCCATGTCGAGCACGATCACCCCGAGCGGGTTCTCGTACATCTCGGCTGCTGAAACCTGCTGTGGTCGTGTCGTCATACTCAGGAACGCGCGAAGCCGTTTGCGTTCGATCTCAACGCCATCGCGGGCGTCAATCTGGCAATAGTCGATGCTGACAATATGGCGACCATCCTTGACGGGATTGTCCACATGGTTGATGCTTTCGACCACAATCGAACGGATGAGGCCGCTCTCCATCGCGTCCTGCAGGAAACCGCTCTTAATGAATTGCTGATAGAACTTTGTATAATACGCCGCCGAGGCAAAATGCCGCATCTCCACCCCCCGGGCCTCATGGCCAATGCGTTCGATGGTCAAGGCGTTCTCGACAAAGCCCTTGGCTGTCGTCTCCAGCACCAGATCAAAACCCTGAACATTCGGCGTGATCGGTTCGACACGATAAACCAGATTCTCCCGGGTATCGGCTTTTACCAAAGCCACCCGGCCTTCCTTCAAGGGCAGCAGGGCAAGGATCGTGCTGGTGGTCGCCAACAGGGCTGCACCCATTGCCACATTGATCATCACCGATAGCCGAAAACACCAGGACAACCGTTTATGTGCCACACGGAAGTCAAACGGATCGACTGTGCGCAAGGCATTACGCTGCACATCCCCGGAGCTTGTCTCAGCCTGAACAGGATCTCCTGTTACCCGGATTCTTGCGTTCCACGCGGATCACCCAGCAGATGCAGTTCGGCCACTGACAACAATATTTGTTGCGTATTTCTTCTCACCCTCTTCCCAACGACGAGTGCGAAGTTGGCCCTTGACCAGCACTTTCGATCCGGTCTTGAGGTATTTCATGACTGTCTCGGCCATGCCACCAAACACTGACACCATTCAGTGCGTTCGCGAAGCTCGCCCGTGTCCTTGTCTTTCCACTTGTCCGTTGTCGCTATCGACAGATTGACAACTGAACTGCCATCATCGAGCTTCCGGACTGGTGCCGAGATTTCCCATTACTTCCACATAATTGATTGAACCTGCACTCATGATATTTTCCTCCCTGATTTGACTTGGCCCAGGCCGTTGATGAAATCGCTGTACTCGACGCAGGCGCACGGGCTTGAACGCACAACATCACTGCCCGAACTGTCGTCTAAATTTGGCATTTCAACCTGCTGCGGTTTGACGCTGGAGCAAGCCGACAATAACAAGACAAAGGCCATCAGGCCGACATAGTTCATCATCTTCCTCATCGTTTTTTCCTTAACGACCACCAGCGACAATTTTTCTGAATCGCTCCAGGCGGCTGCCCATTTTGCCATCACCTAGGCTCAGGACCTATAAAGGGGGTTCTGTAAGCTGGTGATTGATGATTCACTTGTGAAGAAGGAAATTTCATCATGAGCAATTGATATCGGTTAACAAACTCACCATTAAACAGGATCCAACCTTACTGTCCGCTGTCACGCGGTGTGCCTTGCGTGGATGATTATGAGCGGGATGTTCTGAAACGTGGTCTTCAATGACGCGATGCGCCCAAAGAACACGGCCCGCGTCAGATGCTTTATAATCGCTTTGCGCAATGGGGGTGGGTTTGACAAAATCTTCACCGTCCCTGTTAGATTTGAAAATATTCCAGAACAACCGCGCGGATAGACGCAACGCACCTCAAAGCCCATCGCACAGCGGCGGCGCTCCTTAAAAAAGGGATGGGCTATCGGCCGAATCAAAGGCGGTCTGAACTCGAAACTTCATGCTGTCTGTGATGGCTTTGATCGTCCGGTTATGATGTTTTTATCTAAAGGAGTGATTATAAAGGAACTGAAATTCTTTTGGATAAATTGCCACGCGCCAAACACCTATTGGCTGATCGCGGCTATGATGCTGACTGGTTCAGGGACGCTCTGCGAGACATAAGGTATAGAAGCCCCTCCAAAGAAGAATCGCAAAACCCTCATTCCCTACGATAAAACTCTCTATAAACAACGACACAAAGTCGAAAATATGTTCGCGAAACTCAAACTGGAGATGTATCGCAACTAGATATGACAGATGCGCTCATGCCTTACTTCTCAGCGATCCAAATCGCAGCTATTAGGGTATGTTTAATGAGTCCTAAGCCTAGATAGTATAGTCACGAGATTAAGGAATATGAGATTCTTGTAAATTAAGGAGGATTTTACATGACCCAAGTAGCACTACATCGCAGACACGACAGATCAGAGCAAGGAAGGGGATTGCTGGAACCGCGCCTCCCGGGCCGAACACGGGCAGTTGGGGCGGAATAACTAGAGACAAAATCGGCAGTTTATCGACGCGATTTTCTGGATCATGCGCACCAGTGTGCCATGGCGTAACTTTCCGCCGCCGGATTATGGCGACTGGAGCAATACGCACCGTCGTTTGGCGGGACAAGGGCGTGTGGGCAAAGCTTTTAGAAATCCTGATTGACAAGCCTGATGACGAATGGCTCAGGATTGATGCATCCCATGACAAAGTTCATGCCTCTGGCGCAAGAGGCGACAATCAGGAGATGAGCCGTACTCAACACAAAACCGCATCTGGCCGCGCAGGGCATGCCGTCTGTTACACAAGGTACAGGAGCAGACTGTAAAGAAGCAGACCGCCTGATTGACGGGCCGATTATCTGATCGCTGACAAAGGCCATGATACCAATGATATCCTCGAGAATGCCCTTGAGCAGGGTATGGGCCACCAAAGAAAAATCGCCGCGATCAACGCGCCTACGATAAACACCTGTACAAAATCTCGTAGAAAACGCTTTCCTGCACCTGAAACGTTGGCTGCAACAAGGATACGCCAAAAACTCTGCATCGCCGCTATAACACATCAGATGCATCGCACTAGGGCTCAATATCTCGTGGCTACACTATCTAGCGTCGAGTATCTCGGCACAGATCGCGCAAATCTGGTCTTCAAAGCGCGCGCCATTACCGGATGCGAAAACACCTTCGCAGTACTTGTGGCGAAACTGTGTATGCTCGGGCGGGTTGGTCTCCTGAAAAGTTTGCCGAGCGAGAGGTACTCTTCTCCGGTTTGATCCTCCATACGGATACCTCTTGACGGATACCTCTTGCTGAGGAAAACACGTCGAATCTCTAAGCAGATATCTGCATAACGCGTAATCGCCCAAAAACCCTTTCCGCCCGACCAGTCAACCCAAGCGCAAGAATTACCATCGCGCAAACGCTTAAACGTTTTGTGCGGTACACTTTGGATAAATCTATCGTGGCTGTCAAGATCAGCATAGCCATCGTCGTGTGGGAAGCCAAATCGTCATTGCGGATCTTTCGGTGGCAAGAAATCTGTTTTGTCAAAACATTTAAGTAAATTTGGCAAAAGATTTTATATCCACGAGATTCGCCATGCATGTTGCTATATTGCTGACTGGCAACAACACCTCGAATTTTGCCGTGCAGGTTTCCCGACGACGGCTACATCATCACTGGCAACTCGGGTTCAGTACACGATGGACCACGCGCTTTGCTGGTGCTGATTCGTGCTGCCGACCATGTCCGAAAACCTATGTTCGGCAGTTGTTTCAGACATCAAGCGATGGTGATTGCCTTTGGTGGCGCGGTGGGGGGAACCCCTGGCGGTTGGAGCCTCGGGTCAAGAAGTTCACGACCTATCCCGAACAGCGTGCTTGGCGGCCATCCCAAGCCGAGGTCAGCATGTACTCGGTGCATCATCAACAGGTTACGCGCTTACTGGAATCCGCCGAAATGATCGGGCATACTTGCTTGATTGCTGCGTTTTGGGTTGGCGGGAATTTTTTGATCAGTCAATATCATCCCGAGATGATTCTGGATTTTCTGCTCTCCCTAATCGACGAGATGACAGAGATCACCACGCTCGCACAGCAAGGTACTGCTCGCGTAGCCTTCAATTGCCCAGCACAAGGCGCACTATTCGCCCACTGGATCAAGGCGTTTTTCATTGAGGCAATCACGCATCGCTCTTGCCATGACGCGAATTAAGGTAAAGTATAGATCGCTGCCGGGTTGCAGAGTCGCACCTAACGGATCGAGTACTCTAATGCGCGCATCGCTACCCTCGCGTACCATTCTGACCAACGCCGGAGGAAATTGCGGTTCGACAAACACGCATACCACGCCTTGACCACGCACATTCTGTTGTGCTCTTTGCATCTCGATGATGCTAGGCTGCACTTCGGGATTGAGGGTGATTACCCCAACTGCGGGCATCTGGAAACGCCGGGCGAAATATTGGTAAGCGTCGTGGAACACCATATACGGTTGTGGTTGCACGGAGTGTAGAATCGCGCGTACTTCTTCGGTGAGGCGCAGCAATTCTGCCTGAAGCCGGCGCGCATTCGCATTATAGATTGCGGCATTGATGGGATCGTGTGTGCTCAATATCCGGGAGATTTCCGCAATGAGAGAATGGGCGTTTATCGGGTCGAGCCAGAAATGCGGATCGAGGTCGTGCAGACCACCGACATGATCATTTTCGTCCTCATGCTCATCGTGTTGATGCAATGCATTGCGCTTGGTATGGGTGCGCAACCCGGGACTGGCGAGCAACGTCACCACCTCAGCCTTTGTTGCCAGAGTTTGAAGCGGCTTGGCGAGGAACGATTCTAATGTCGGCGCGACCCAGAACACCAGATCTGCATCCATCAACAGGTTGGCCTGTGAAGGTTTCAGCGCATAGCCATGGGGAGACCCTGCGCCCTCGACCAAAAGATGCGGTTCAGCAACGCCCTGCATTACCGCAGAAACAAGCGAGTGAATCGGCTTGATACTGGTCACCACCGTTGGGCGTGCCTGTGCCTGCACTGCCGCCGATAACAGCAGCAAAAGGCTACAGATGAGTGTATGTATGGTCTTGAGTTTTAGAGGTGTGTGCATTTTTGGGAACTTACGGCAATGTTTTTGTTACATAGTATCGATATAATGTGATTATATCACATTCGCTTTTTTGACAAGTTCAATGGAATACTTAAGCCATGACCGAAACCTCTCCACTAATCGCGCTTGAGAACGCCGGAGTCACCCACCAAGATCAATGGCTGGTGCGTGGGGTCGGACTCAAAGTATACGCTGGCGAGATTGTGACCTTGATCGGGCCGAATGGCTCGGGAAAATCAACCACGGTTAAGATGGCCCTAGGTCTGCTGAAGCTCGACGAAGGCTGCGCCATGCAACATCTAGGGCTGGTAGTCGGTTACGTTCCGCAGCGTTTGCACATTGATCGGGCGCTGCCGCTCAGCGTGGCGCGCTTCATGTGCTTGACTGGACAAGTGACGCAGAACGCCATCCGCGAGGCTCTCGAAATCACCGGGGTTGCCCACCTCAACGATACGGCGATACAGCAACTTTCTGGCGGAGAATTTCAGCGCGCATTGCTCGCTCGTGCGCTCGTGCGCAAGCCCGATCTCTTAGTACTGGATGAGCCTGTGCAAGGAGTTGATTTTGCTGGTGAGATCGCACTGTACGAGTTGATTGCGTCCATTCGAGATCGCTTGGGCTGTGGGATATTGTTGATCTCGCACGATCTGCACGTCGTGATGGCAGCAACTGATCGCGTGGTGTGCCTGAACGGACACATCTGCTGTCAAGGCACACCTCAAGATGTAGCACAAAGCGCCGAATACAGCCGACTTTTTGGCGCGCATGCCGCAGCAACCCTATCGCTCTACACCCACGATCACGACCACGTCCACCTTGCCGATGGCACGGTGCGCCACGCCGATGGATATATCACCGATCATTGCCACCCCGATGATGGACACCATCATGTTGGATGACTTTTTTATACGCGCCTTGATTGCCGGAATCGCGGTCGCCATCCTCTGCGGACCCTTGGGCTGCTTCATCGTCTG
>JABSOH010000099.1 GCA_013216065.1 Alphaproteobacteria bacterium | reverse complement strand
CCGAACGACATCGAGATCGTGGCTGCCTTTGATATTGACCGGCGTAAGGTGGGTAAGCGGGCGGAGGAGGCGATTTTCGCCAAACCCAACTGTGCCAAGATTTTCCAAAGCGCTTTATGACGAGGCTTTTTTCGCCCCCCTGACAAGGACATCGCGCCCGACCTTGAGTGGGCTGAAAAATTCCGTCGCGCCAACCTACCCATTGTTGGCGACGACGTAAAAAGTCAAGTCGGTGCTACCAAGGTCAGACGTATCGGTTGAACATCGGCGGCAATACGGAATTTCTCAACATGAAGGCCCTTGACCGCCTGAAGTCCAAAAAGCTCTCCACAACGGAGTCCGTGCAGTCACAGTTGGACGAACGGTTGAATTCCCTGAACATCCATATCGGACCATCCGATTACGTGCCGTAGCAGGGCGACAGCAAGGTCGCCTTCATCCGCATGGAAAGTTGCGGCTTCGGGATGTGCAGTTTAGAGATCGAACTCAGAATGTCGGTCCAGGATCCCCCCAACAGCGCCAGCGTGGTCATTGACGCCGTCCGTTTTGTGCCAAGCTGGGATTG
The DNA here is from genome assembly GCA_013216065.1 of Alphaproteobacteria bacterium. Classification (GTDB taxonomy): domain Bacteria; phylum Pseudomonadota; class Alphaproteobacteria; order JABSOH01; family JABSOH01; genus JABSOH01. Next base: position 6,653 of record JABSOH010000099.1, on the reverse strand, counting down.
GAGAGCGCCATCGGTGGTCCTTTGGAGTCGGCCTCCGCCTATTATATGAAGAGTCCGCCAAAGCAGATGCGTAATTCGGTTGCTTACGAGTCGTGCGACGCGTTTATCCAAGGGAAAGAGGCCGACGAGGAGACATCTCAAGCGGTCGTGGGAGGTATGGACTTGACCCAGGTGGAAGGGATGCTCATACTTCACCGCCGAGTGCAGGACACAGTCATGGAATCGGGGCGCGTGGGAAGTTGGCTCCAGAAACGCGAAAGGCGACGATGTCAAGTTGTTTGACCTTGCCGCCAATGATGCGGCTTTGAATGTCCTCCGGAATCTCCAGTTGCCGATCGTCGTCGATTCCGAAGAAAGCAGACGCTGGGAAATCGGCGGCGGTATACCGTAACACCGCCTCGTCCTTGATCTCGTGGACGGATCCGACAATTGGGGCGCGAGAGCTTCTGTTGTAGTCCTGCGCCATACTTGCCGATTGCCGCCCCCTTGCATCACGATTGGGTCGAGGTGGCTCTGGGTCCGGTCGGCTTGAAGAAAAAACACCCCTGATCGCCATCAAGAGATCCGGCGTTCGCAACGTCGCTGGAGCCATGATCTCGGTCGAACTAAATCATCATTCTCCGTCGCCGAGCCTTGCCCGCTTGATGGCCGCTACCAAGGCGTGCGAGTGCTACGGTTGCGCATCGCCGCCCCTCTCCTTGGTCGCGATACGGGCGCGATCAACACCCATGTGGACGTGCGTGGCGTTTGGACGGCGGAAAGTTACCTCGCTGCTGTGCATTGAAGGGTGGATATCCACCTGCCCGATAGACTAGTCGGTTAAGAATTGGATGTAATTGAAATATTGCGAGGGCTTAAGAAAATCAACATTAGGCACCACAGTCACCAACTTTTAGCTCCGGCCTTATGCAGAATGTTCAAGGGGCGGTCGTCAGGAACACGATTCCAATTGCCTCCAAACACGCGCATGACACTGTTATCGATTGCGGCAACCACTTCTAGGGGTAGAGGTTCGGTGAAATTGTCACGATCGTAGGGAGTTTCCCAGTCGAGTTGATGAATTGCGCTCGAAGATTGATGCTGCAAATTCGCACTTCTACTGTCACCGCTACAGACACCGAAGAGAAGGTGTCGACATGATTTTTCCTTTTCAATATCCAAACATTTGCCTCCTTCACCCTTAAGCGCTGATATGGTACTCTGTCTACAACCCTGTGGACTGAGTTGGCTACTTTCCTAGTCCACAACGATACACACACGATACATGGTGAGCCGATGCACAATTTCTCTTGCAGAGCATTCGCACTTCACGCACCAAGGAAAATGTTTATTTTTCTAGGCATTTATCATCGTCATGCAGGCAGTCTCGCCAGTTCAGGCTACGGGTGTGGCAAGCCTTTCAAGCCTTATGTGATGTGAACATAGTGCTTTGCCAGTATATCATATACCAAACGGAGACCCTGCCTATTGGGTGTAGCGCAATTTGGTTCGTCATTTTGCAGTGCGCGGCAGATTTTCGCATCATCCGTATGCGCATCAACAGCCAGTTGTATTCAGCTTATGCGTTGGGGCAGTTCAATCAGCGTCAAATCAAAAAGTACTTTTTGATGGCCAAGCAAGATATTGCTGAGTCACAGGTAGTGGTATTGGACTATGCGCACAGACGCAGGATCAATTTGGGCAACTTTAGCGGGATAGACAATGTTGAGAACGACTGTTTGTTCCGCTACGACCGTAGCGGAAAATGCCAAGTGTTCATCAGCAACCAAAATGCTGACGATCAAGATGTTGACAATTCAGGTAATGGTGCGGTCGAGAAGAGTCGAACTTCCACGAACCTTCGTTCACAACGACCTCAACGTTGCGCGTCTACCAATTCCGCCACGACCGCGAGTGTGCCACTAGTACCGAAAACTGCACCTCGCTTCAAGGGGAATTCACTTAGGGAGGGATGAATGCCGATAAGCGAGGCTGAGCGTGAAATTCTGAGTGCAGAAGTGGTGGACGAATTGCTATCCGAACATCCAGGCTGGACTATCTGTGCAGGTGTTATTGAGCGCACATGGACGTTTTCCTATTTTCGCGCTGGTTTTGCATTTTTGAGCGAGGCTGCATTGTTGTTTGAGAAGCAGAACCACCACGGCGAGGTTGTATTGACGTTTCGTAGCTTGAAGATTAGCTTGTATAGCCACGATGTCGGTGGTTTAACGTTGCGTGATAGTCGCATGATGCGTGCGCTCGATAAGATCCCGACTCGTTGACATATTATGGTCGAGTGGTACCACAGCAACCAGCCTGTAGCGTACCTTGAGGCAGTGCAGATCATGGAGGATCGTGTTGTCTCCATGCAGCACGGTTTGGCAGGTGAGTGCATCTGGTTGCTGGAGCATCCGGCCTTGATTACGGCTGGGGCCAGAGCTAGGCCGCATGATTTGCTTGAGCCGGCGCGTTTTCCGGTGTTTGAAACTCGGCGCGGTGGGCAATTTACCTATCATGGTCCTGGGCAGCGTATCGGCTACGTGATGCTCGATTTGAACCAGCGCGGACGTGATGTCCGACTGTTCGTCCATCAGCTCGAAGAATGGCTGATCCGCACTTTTGCGATCTTTAATCTTAAAGTAGAACGCCGCGAAGGACGGATTGGATTGTGGGTTGCCGATCGGCATAACGGACGTGAGGAAAAGATTTCGGCAGTGGGTTTGCAGATCAGAAAATGGGTCAGCTTTCACGGTTTTAGCGTGAATATTGAACCCGACCTCAAGCATTTTCAAGCCATTGTGCCCTGCGGTCTCAGCACGCCGGAATATGGCGTGACATCGATGTTGGCACAGGGATACCCTATCAGCATGGCAGATTTTGATATTGCCCTGATGCAGACCTTTGATGAAATAATGAAGTAAATGGGCTAATAAAACCGCTCTACAGCTAGACGACTTTGCCAGCACTTTATCAGAGGGACACTTCTAAGAACCATTTTTCATGTAGCCTGTTTGTGCTACGAAGCATTGATCAGGCGCTTCCTTACCTCCCTGTTTTTTGAATTGCAGTATGGCGACGACAAGAGGTCATGGACGCCTGCAAATGCCCAAGCGAGGCGATGATGCCCGAATCTGGTGCAGCACATACGCCAATTGCAGAGCGTGTCAAGCGGATGGAACTTGTTTTTTCCAAGCAACGCACCCTGAATAAGATCAGGACTCATCTAGTCCGCGAGAAGCCATTCAACAAGCGCAGTGCGATCAATACTGAAATGCGCGAAGTCAAACAAGAGCTGGAAACGCTAATCCGTGCCAGCACCCGAAGTGAGTGAAGAGGCTAAAACCTATGGATAAAATGAAACTGCATACTCCGACTCTGACTGACGCAAATATTGCGCGTCTCCGCAAGATGTTCCCTGGTTGCGTCACGGAAACGCGCGACGACAATGGCGCGGTCCAGATGGCGGTGGATTTTGACCAGCTTAGGCAGGAGTTCTCCGATCATATCGTCGAAGGACCGCAGGAACGCTATCACTTGAACTGGCCCGGCAAGCGCGAGGCATTGTTGATGGCGAATGCTCCGATATCGAAGACCTTGCGCCCAGCACGAGAGGACAGTGTCAATTTTGATACTACGCAAAACTTGTTTATCGAAGGAGATAACTTAGATGCATTGAAACTTCTCCAAGAGACCTATCTTGGGAAAGTCAAGATGATCTATATTGATCCACCTTATAACACCGGAAATGATTTTGTTTATCGCGATGACTTTGCTGAAAACACCGAAGAATTTTTTAGGCGATCCAACCAGAAAGACGAAAGCGGCAATCGACTGATCGCAAATGCTAAAAGCAATGGCCGATTTCACTCTGATTGGCTCGGCATGGTGTACCCAAGATTGCGATTGGCACGAAACCTTTTGTCTGATGATGGAGTAATTATTGCCTCAATCGATGAGAATGAGATCACCAATCTACGAAGGCTTTTTGATGAAGTATTCGGTGAAGGAAATCTGCTGTTTCAGATCACTCTTTTGTGCAATCCGAAGGGTCGATCTCAGGATAAGTATGTAGCCAACTGTCATGAATACCTTGTTGGTTATTCCAAACAGTCGCTACCCAAGGGTGCAATCAACATCCCAAAAGAGGATGACGAAATTGCGGCTAGCTATAAACTAAAAGACAAAAGAGGCAGATATCGCGAGATAGAGCTCCGGAACACGCACCGAGAGTACGGAAAGTACAACAGAGAGAATCTGTACTATCCGTTCTACGTAAGCGATCAAGGTCGTGTTTCTATCGATTCACAGCAGGGGTTTGAGAAAATTTTCCCAAATTGGGACGATGGATTCGAGGGCTGTTGGACATGGGGAGTTGATAAGACTCGCCAACAGCTTGACGAGATTGTCACCCGAAAAGTCAAAGGATCTTGGAAAATCTATCGTAAAAACTATGCAGAGAGCGAGGACGGTGAGTCGACCAAGCAAGTCAAGTCTATTTGGACTGAAAAGGAATTTCACACTGAAAAAGGACAAGCTGCTTTCAATACCTTGTTCGACTCTAAGGACAAGATTTTTCAGTCTCCAAAATCCGTAGCCACTATAAAACAACTACTTCTTATGGGGTCAAAGAAAGATTCCATCGTGATGGACTTTTTCGCGGGCTCTGGCACAACTGGACATGCCGTCATGGATCAGAACGCAGGTGATGGGGAAAGCAGAAAATTCATCCTGATTCAAATAGCGCAAGAAACCGCTACAGACTCTAAAGCAAGGGAAACTGGGTTCTCGAATATAGCCGAAATTTCCAAGGAACGAATCCGCCGCGCAGGTGTAAAAATCCTTGAAGGGGAGTGTCACCCCGCCTGGAACAAAGACGTAGGCTTCCGTGTGCTCAAAATCGATACCTCGAACATGATAGATGTCTATTATGCGCCCGATCAGACTAACCAAAAGGGGCTGTTTGATGCCGTGGACAATATCAAGCCCGACCGCAGACCTGAAGACCTTCTGTTCCAGGTTCTGGTGGACTGGGGCGTAGACCTGACCTTGCCGATCCGCTGTGAGATGGTGCGTGGCAAAACCGTGTTCTTTGTCGATGAAAATGCCCTCATTGCCTGTTTTGATACCGATATCACCGAAGATATGGTTAAAGACCTCGCAAAGTATCAACCGCTTCGGGTGGTTTTCCGCGATACAGGTTTCGTTTCCGATGCCGTGAAGATCAATGTTGAGCAAATCTTTCGTCAACTTTCTCCAACCACCGATGTCAAGTCGATCTAAGGGGAAACTGCATGAAGTTGAAGTTCAAGATCCAACCCTACCAGACTACCGCCGTAGAGTCCGTCGTCGATTGCTTTACCGGGCAAATGCGCAGTGACGGTATACGCTACCGCATTGACCCCGGAACGCAGGCACAAAGCTCTGTGTTCGAAGAAGGATTCAAAAACACAGAGATCCAGCCAGATGCTGTACGGATGCTGGACAACATCCGTGCTGTTCAGAAACGCCAGAATATACTCCAGTCCAGATCACTTAGCGACTTCTGCGAGTTCGATGATCAAGGCCTGCGCAAACAAATGCCCAGCTCATACAAGCCCGGTGCGCCAATCAATCTTGATATTGAGATGGAGACAGGCACAGGCAAGACCTATTGCTATATCAAGACGATGTTCGAGATGCACAAGTTGTATGGCTGGTCAAAGTTCATTGTTATGGTGCCGAGCATCGCCATCCGTGAGGGCGTCTATAAATCTTTACAGATTACCGCCGATCATTTCACCGAAAGCTACGGCAAGAGGGTGCGGTTCTTCATCTACAATTCCAAGCGTCTGCACGAGTTGGAAAGCTTTTCTTCAGATGCGGGCATCAACGTGATGGTGATCAATATTCAAGCGTTCAATACCTCAGGAAAGGAGAACCGCCGTATTTATGAGGAGTTGGACGACTTTCAGTCCCGCCGTCCAATCGACGTGATCAGCAGTAACCGCCCAATCCTGATCTTGGACGAGCCACAAAAAATGGGTGGCAAGGCGACACTGGATGCCTTCCCACAATTCAAACCGCTGTTGATCTTGCGCTACTCGGCAACCCACAAGGTCAACCACAACAAGATGCACCGTCTGGACGCAGTTGACGCATATAACCAGAAACTGGTGAAAAAGATTGCTGTACGCGGCATTGCCATACGCGGGCTGCCCGGAACCAATGCATACCTTTATCTGGAATCCATAGAGATATCGAAGCAAGCACCCGTTGCCCGGATTGATATGGAGATCAAGCAGAAGTCAGGTAAAATCCGTCGTCGGCTTAAGCGTTTGAAATTTGGGCAGGATCTTTATGTCGAATCTGGTGAGTTGAACCAGTACCGAGGCTTTACAATTTCGCAGATCGACTACAATCAGGATACCGTCGAGTTTAACAACGGTCATGTATTGACCGCAGGCGAGGCCGTTGGCAATGTCAGCGAAGGGGATATCCGCCGCCTCCAAATTCGCGAAACCATCAGTGCCCATTTAGAGAAGGAAAAACAACTCTTCGCACAAGGAATCAAGGTTCTGTCGCTGTTCTTCATCGACGAAGTCAGCAAGTATCGCGCTTATGATCAAGCTGATCAGAAAGGCGAATATGCGCGCATTTTTGAGGAAGAATACGCACTTCTCAAAGTAGATTATCTT
>JABSOH010000010.1 GCA_013216065.1 Alphaproteobacteria bacterium | reverse complement strand
CACTCATGATCCACCTCGCATCAAGGTTGGTTGCCGGCCAGACGGCAGACAACGATGTTGAGTGATCCATGGCAACCCACAAAGACGTGCAGTTCAGGCCGAAGATCACCAATGGTGACTTTTTCTCATGATGAAGGAAGGTGGGGTGTTTCTAACGTCCTTAAAGCCTCAACGGCGAGAACCACTTCTGCCTTTTGCGCATCACCAGAGCAATGTCTGGTCAAAACATGAGGACTATTGCGCCTCGTCCTAGCAAGAAATAGATGGTGGGGCTAGGGGAAATCGTAAAAAACCGTACTGCCGCTGGGCTGATTTTGTTCAAGCGGGACACCTCAAAACGGTTGATTAGGCACGGCAAAAAGCCACAATGCCTATGCATTGTGGCTTTAAGGGGAGGAAACGTATACTTGGCTCTCCAGCCAAAATTTGTACGGGAAGTTAGCTTTTCCAGAAGGGCTTGCTGCTTTCTTGCAGGGCGTCCCAACGTGAAAGGCCGATATCATCCAGCGTTTTGTCGCTCATGGTCGCAAGGCATTGGCGAGACACGCTGCGTTCGCGATACACAGCAACACGCTTTGCAATGGCTGCGCAAAGTGATGCCAATACGGCAATATAGACATCAGCGGTATTACGCAATTTGCCAGGCTGATTTTGACAACGTATAGACATGAGAGTGTCTCCAGATCAATATTTTTTGTATAAAATTCATCAATGTTTTTGAGAATGAATATTCTGTTTACAAGGCATATATTGGAGCATAGAGACGATTTTACAAACGAAACATCATCTCATTCGCATAGATATTTTTCATGAATCAGCAGGCTTGCATGGCCCAAGACGCCGCTCTTGTGAGACGGCAAAGCGGGTGCGGGTATTCGGGTTCTCCTGAGCAATTCAGGGCTCTGGAAATACAGCAGTTGAGAAGACAGGATTGGTGGGAAACCCGACGTAAAAACAATCTGTTCTTCAGCCTGCACTTTGCCTTTGTGTATCATCTTTAACTCACCGACGACATGCAGCATGATGAGATCGGTCGCGATTTTTGTTTCTGATACGGAAACCGACTTGCTGCTCCCTTTGCCCGACACTGACCGGTTGAGCTGCACCGTGGTGGTTTTGCCCGCTAAACCCTGGAAATGAGTTGCTGGGTATCGGGATCAGTCGCGGCAAAGGTAATCCGTATATTGCTGTTGGAGAAGATCGTGTTCCTGTCCCCATATTCTTTATGCAATTGCTTGACGTCCTGCACAATCAAATACGATTTGACGCCATAGCCACGCATATAGGCCAGAGATTTTTCATAGATGTCCAGTTTGCCAATCGAGGTGAACTCATCCATCATCAACAGCAGCTTGTGAGTATAGTCGGGTTTGGCCTGCCCGCTAACGAAAACAAAAAAGCTGGTATTCTGGCAAAATAAAGCGACCGAGAACGAGATCATCACGACCCAAAGCGGGACGTATCGTTTGCGTCTCGAATCCGGCACGGCACATGATGTTACCATCCGCAGACGCGGTCCTCGGAGGGTTCCTATACTTTGTACCGGCAGCGGCTATCAAGGGTTATCACTCCGCCACAGACACCCCTGATAAGAAACCGAAAATAAGGAAAACTCACCAAATGAAGAAAAAGAATACAATTGCGCCCTTCACGCTTTCGCGCGCTCATCAAATACGCCCGTGTGAAAAAATCCCGCATTTTGGCTGATCGATTCTGCTCCCCCCTATGCCGAAAAATTCTCCATACATTGCCAGCATAATCAAAATTATGGCAGAATTTTAATATAGAACAAGAAGGGGGGGATTGCGCCTTGTTCTAAAAAAACGCTACTTTCGCGATGGGTCTATATAGATGATTGGTTGTTGTGTTCATGCATCCTGATGATTGTCTGGAAGGTACGCCGTGCGTCGTCGCCTCTATCTTCGGGTGCGCTGAGTTCTTTATATAGCTCACACCCATGTGCCGCACAGCATAGTTTATAACCACACTAAAGCGCCAAGCTTGCTCATGTTGATAGGCATCACGAACATCGCATGCCCAAAGCATCGTCCTAGGTTTATTTATTACAGCTCAGTTTAGGATCAGGCTTCTTAAGCCAGCGCGCGCCACACTGGCTACGCCCACACCAAAACGAGATGCAACCTTGGAATCGTGAGCCCATCCTGCTCGCGGACCAATAGAACTTTACGGTAAAAATATAATGAACAAGTCATCTGCATAGTATGATCAATTTATAATGGATTGTCTATAGTATCCGTTGCCGGTACCTCCAAATATTGCGCGGGAGTATGGTGCATTTTGGTTTGGGAAGCCAATTTCGTGTTCAATGTCCCCGCGTGTTGTTGACTCTTGTGCTAGGGGAGCGGGGGCATTGCTGGTGAGTATGGCAATTGCATGGCGCAATCTTGGTTTGGTGCAATCCCAACATTTGTGCAATGACTGAGGAACCTGTCTGAACAACTGCTTTGCACGGTCAATCTTGTCGTTGTTCTCGTGCTCAAATCTTCGTGTGCCATACTTTAAGGTATATTCCGGTTTTCTGCGTGGGGGCGCCTAAACCTCAACTCGTGCAAAACAGTTTCTGGAGGTGTCCATCAGTAACTAACCATTATAGTGAAAATAGTGAATTTTTGCTATTACCCTTGGCAAATTGATCTCTTTGCTCTACACTGGTGGGTGTTGAAAGGGTTTTGGGATTACCCTTTGGAAGTTGTTGTCTCATTTCATTTGGAGTTTCAAACCATGCAATTGAATCTGAACCGTACGGATACTCAGTCGCGGCAGTCCGCTGCTACGGTCGATCAGGGTCTGCGCAGCTACATGATCCGCGTGTATAATTATATGGCTATGGGCGTTGGCCTTACGGGTATCATGGCGTACATGGTGGCGAATACAAGCCTGATCAATCTGTTTTACAGTACGCAGGATGGTGCCACGACGGGTCTCGGCTTTCTGGTAATGTTCGCCCCGCTTGGCTTCATCATGGTCTTGAGTTTCGGCATCAATCGCCTCAGCGTAGTGACTGTGCAAGGTCTGTTCTGGGCATTTTGCGCTGTGATGGGGCTGTCAATGGCGAATATTTTCTTAATCTACACTGGTGCCAGCATCACACGGGTGTTCTTCGTCACCGCAATCGCCTTCGGCTCGCTCAGCATGTATGGCTACACCACGAAACGTAACCTCTCGGGCATGGCGACCTTCCTGTTCATGGGGTTGATTGGCATCGTGGTGGCATCCCTAGTGAATCTGTTCCTGCAAAGCAGCATGATGCATTTCATCATCTCCGTCGTCGGGGTGCTGGTGTTCGCAGGTCTTACAGCGTACGACACTCAGCGTATCCGCATGGCGTACTCGGTCGCTGACGGCCAGGCGGTTGCCACCAAGAAAGCGGTTTTTGGTGCGCTCAGCCTGTACTTGAACTTCATCAACATGTTCATGATGTTACTGAGCCTGTTCGGTAGTCGTGAATAGTACTGAGCAGTAATAACTTTTCTGAGCCCCGATTGAGCAATCAAGCGGGGCTTTTTTATGCGGCTTAGGCTAAACGCTGTTCGATCAGTTTGATGGTGTCAGCGATCCCGTACAACGCAATAAACGAGCCTGCGCGAGGGCCTTCGGATTGCCCGAGCAGAACTTGATAAAATGCGCTGAACCAGGCGCGGACTGGATCGAAACCGTGCGCTTTGCCGATATCGAACATCACCTGCTGCAAGTCCTGCGCAGGAGTATCAGCAGCGATGATCTTGAGGGTCTCTGCCAATTCGAGCAGGGCAGAGCGGGTGGCATCGTCTGGTTCGGCGTATACCTTGTTGGGCTGTATGAAGGCTTTATAGTACGCAATGGCGTGATCAAGCAGGCGATTGATCCAATCGTCGTCTTGATCCAGACTGCTGTCATAGCGTTGCAAGAAACCCCAGAGTTGATCTTTCGAGGCACTATCGCTCGCGGCAACCAGATTGAGGATCATCGAGAAGCTCGGCGATTCAGAGATCTGCGGTGGCTGTGACTCGTGGATCATATAGGCCGGGTTCTCGAGCAGTTCAGGCATTCCAAGCGCGTGGGCTTTCTTGAGGTGTTGTGCGTATTCGTCGGTGGTCTTGGGGATCACGTCAAAACACAAACGCTTGGCGGTTTTGGGTTTTTGGAACATAAACAACGATAGAGATTTTGGCGGACCAAATTGTAACCATTCATCAATCGTGAGGCCGTTGCCTTTGGATTTTGAGATTTTTTGCCCATCTTGATCCAGAAAATGCTCGTAACTGAGGCCTAAAGGTGGTGTCCCACCAAGAACGCTTACGATCTTGCGCGAGGCCTTAACAGAGTCGATCAAATCCTTTCCGGACATTTCGTAATCTATACTATAGGCATACCAGCGCATGGCCCAATCGGGCTTCCATTGCAGTTTGCAGTGCCCTCCAGTAACCAATGTCGTAACCTCGACACCATCTGTTCGGCGATAGGTGATGGTTCCAGCCCCGGCATCGGTGGCAATCACGGGAACTTGCAGGACATGACCACTTTCAGGGCAAATCGGTAGGAAGGGCGAATAGGTGGCTCGGCGTTTCTCGCGCAGGGTTGGTAGCATGATATTCATCACAGCGTCATACCGATTCAGCAGGCGCAAGAGAGCTTGATCAAAGCGTCCGGAACGGTAGACTTCGCTGGAACTTAGGAACTTGTACTCAAAACCAAAACTGTCGAGGAATCGCTTGAGCATGGCGTTGTTGTACTGCCCGAAACTTGGTTGCTCACCGAAAGGGTCTGGCACTTTCGTCAGTGGACAATTGAGGTACTGCGCCAAAAGCGCCTGATTAGGCACATTGTCTGGCACTCTGCGCAGGCCGTCCATATCATCAGAAAACACGATGAGACGGGTGGGGAGATCCGACATCATGCTAAACGCGTGGCGCACCATTGAGGTGCGCATGACCTCGCTAAAAGTCCCGATATGCGGCAAACCAGAAGGACCGTAGCCGGTTTGAAATAGCACGGGTTGACTGGCAGGGCGATCTTGAGACTCAAGGCGCGCAAGAATCTGCTTGGCCTCTTTGAATGGCCAAGCCTTGGCGTTGCGTGCCATCTCAGCAATCGTTGATGACGATGTGGTATTCATATGCTACATTCTCTGTGCTCAACATTATCACTGACATGATCCGTGCCAGCATGATCCCATCCCCATAGCATCTGGAGTCATCCAATCCAACAGGGAACAGAGAACATTGTGTTGCCGAACCTTGGCTCTATCTTGAGGTGGGAGGAGAACTCTGGTGCCTTGACTGCGATGGCGTGGTTGGCCTATTTGATGTCGCTCAATATTGCGAGGTACGCTGGATCTGTTTGAATCCTGAAGTTGTATTCAGGCAGTTTGCTTTGCCGCGCACCTGCCTGATCGACTTTGCTGAATTGTGGACGTTTGCTTTTCCGACGCTAGCAGTTCCGCGCACGGTGCAGGTTCTCGCACAGGCAATTGAGGTGACGCACAATCCCGACAACCCGGCTGAAGCGCAAATCCTGCTCTTGCTACAGGCCGTAGCCTATGCGCTCTGGGCGTTAGGACGACTACAACAAGACACGACCGTGAAATCCTTAGCGGCGTATCTCTATCATGCGCATTGGGTGTTTGCTCCGGCGGTGGTGGCTAGTAGCATGGCGATGAACGAGAGTGACTGCCTCGCGCTCGGAGGTGATCAGCAGGCGTTGGATATTCTCAGCATGCTTCCAAAGTGGGACGATAAACCCGTAGGCTCTGGCGATCTTGGACGGAGTATTACGCAGGCTGAAGCCGTGAGCATGCTTATGATGCAATTGCCTGAAAATCCCGAATTGCGCCCATCGCAGATTGCCTACACTAAGGCCGTGCACGAATTTTCTCGGAAGAGAGTCAAACTACGCGAAAAGATGATCAAGCGCATATACACCTATTGCAGGCCGGGACGGGGTATAGGCAAGACCTTGGCCTATTTAGGCTCGGGCGCAGTTGTGGGCCGAGCGTAACAATGAGGCGGTCTGGATCATGACCTATTCACGGCATTTGCAGGATCAGATTGCCGCAGAGGTCAAGCGCTTTGCTCCGACGCAGAACGTGGTGATTCGTAAGGGTCGTGAAAACTATTTATGTTTGTTGAACTATGATGAACTGATCCGTGGACAGTTGGGCTGGGACGCGGAACAGCGTATATTGTTGGGGCTTATCGCGCGTTGGATGATGACAACTAGCGAGGGTATTATGATCGGCGCGGATTTTCCTTTATGGCTTGAAGAGCGCACCGATCCGCGATTATTTGCTGCCTTGCGCTTGAGAAATGGCGAGTGCATTTATAGTGCTTGTCCGCACTATGCGCGCTGTTTCCTAGAGGGAGCGCAACGTCGTAGTCGTCAAGAGCTAAAAGGTGATCATTGCCAATCATGCCTTAACCTTGCGTCAAGCGATCCAGAGGCATTTGCATTACAGCCGGATTATCGTTGACGAAGCCCATCAGCTTTTTGATGCCACCGATAGCGCGACACGGTTACGGCTTGGGCTGTCTGAAGCATTGGAGTTGCGGCGTTGGCTGTTGGGAGTTGGACGGAGTACGCGGCGGCGCGCACGGCGGGGTCTGAATCAACGCTTTGCTAACTTTGCGCTGTCGAGAAAGGCCGTCGAGTGTTTGCAAGACGTGTTGCGTGGATGCCATATCTTTGGTGATCCCGAGGACTGCGTTGAGCGTATTTTGGAAAATGCGGCGACGGGTATCCTCGAAGAATTTTTTCAGGCCATTGTGCAGGAAATGGTGCAAGGAGAACGTGAGAAAAATGCCCTCGGCTTTGCTTATGAAGCTCCGTTGAGGGATGCTAAAGAAACTCCGATCAAACAAAAGGCCGAAATTCTGCATCAACAAATCGAGCGCCTGTACACGGCAATGATCCGCTTGACCAGAGCGTTGAACACGATGCTGGATGCCGCAGGAGATGGCGATCAAGCCGGGGAATACGGCCAAATTGCCGCATTGTTGAATAGTCTTGAAGAGTCCCCGCTACAGCAACTTCACGGCTGGTTGTATCTGTTGGCGCGTTTGTTGGGCAAAGACCCGCAGGCAGCGAATGAAAACCGCACCGAGGATGCATCGAGTCAGCATCCGGCGGTGATCGAGCGTATATATTTGCAACCTCAGACTTCGCAGCGGTTTTTTGAGGTGGGTCTTGAGATGGTGTTTCGTGATCCAACCGAAATTTTGCAAAATTGGCTGTATGCTATACCGCAAAAAGCCGTTCTATTGACCTCAGCTAGCCTCGGGGTTGCTATGGAAGCGCAACAACTGAACTGGAGGTTTGCGCATCTACGCACTGGAGTACATCATCTAATTCGCGATTCTGCACTTGCCGATGCTCCCCATCAAGAGGTCTTCGACTCGCCTTTTGAGTATGCCAAACAGGCGTGTGTGTTGCTGGGAGACGGATGTTGAGATCAATCATGCTGTATCGTTGCATGTGGCGATGCTGGCGTGTTTTCTGGCAACAGGTGGCGGAGGTCTAGGATTGTTCACTGCGATTCATCGCGCCCAATCCTGTTTTGAAGCCGTGCACCAGAAACTCAACGAAGCCGGGATTACACTGTATAGCCAGCACAATGACAGCGCGGGGAATATACTCTATCCTAAGGCAACGTCTGATGCAAGCCTTCGGCAGGTTGATCCGCAGTGCCGAGGATTGGGGTAGTTTTGTTCTGTTAGATCGTCGTTTGCCGAGCGCACTGGAGAACAGCTTCCCACTACCTGTCGAGCGTTTGCCTCTCAAGGCTCTTATCGCCGAACTGCGGGCGCAGAACGCAGACTGCGATCAGTAGACGAAAGAGAAGAACAGAGTCAGCAGGACAATAGCCGTCAACGTTGCACCCCATAGGGTGAGCTTTTGCAGCATTGCCCAAGTTTTGAGGTTGTCTTCAGGAGAATTTTTATAAGCCAATTTATGTGACATGATTGTACACTCTACGCCCTCCCTGCCCTGTGTGATGAAATCCTGACTGTTTTTCTACCTCTGGCGCGATATCCTGTCAATGGCAGCAGGCGATCCCGAGTGCGCAATGCTTGAGGAGAGGCAGATCTATTTAGTTGGCGATGAATGTCAATCAATTGCGCTTCAAGTTTTTGATGTTTTAGCTTGATTTTGCTTTTCGCCACGGCTGCTAGACAGAAGCAATACAAAAGATGCTCCAGATGTAGTACCCGCGTTGCAAGGCTTCTATGTGTATCATCTTTGGCGATTTTAAGAGGAGTCTGTGCAATGACCAAGCCAGTATCTACGCCTGCATCGACGAAATGCACCGTGCAGCCGTGTGAGTTCTCTCCAGCCTTTATGGCGCGGGCGTGGGTGTTGAGGCCAGGAAATTTTGGCAACAGGGAAGGGTGAATATTCACCACCTTGCCCGTCCAGTCGGCGAGGAAATCCGGGCGAAGAATACGCATAAACCCAGCGAGAGCAATGGTATCGACATTGCGCAAAAAACTGTCTTCTGCGATTTTTCGCGAAGAGGATTTGTTGATGATCCGATCTTCTGGATCAAGAGAGTGGGTGGCAATACCGTTCTGGCGCGCAAAGTCAATTGCCGGACAGTGCTGATCACTGCACACCGCAACGATGTCATAGGGGTAATCTTCGGGAGACTGCTGGGCAGCCTGCAATAGAGCTTTGAGATTGCTGCCGCGCCCCGAAACAAAAACCGCAACCCGTAACAGCGTTGTTGCTTTTCCGTGCACCCTCGTTGCTCGTGCTTGAGTGTTCTCAATCGCTTGAGTACGCGCTCTCATCGTTGTCCGGTTTCGCCTTGCAATTACCGTTTCAAGGAGTACCTTCATTATTTCTCCAATTCACGCATGCAGGTTTTGTCGATAAAAACGCTGTCCTGTGTGCGATTTTCGACGCTGCCAATGATGTGTCCACCGAGCTTTTGAGCAAGATGTTCAGCATGCTCTGGCGATACGGCCAAGACCATGCCGATCCCGCAGTTGAATGTGGCAAACATCTCGCGTGCCGCGATACCGCCGATCCGCGCCAACCAAGCGAACATGGGTGGAATCGTCCAAGGTTGGTCTATCCGAACCGCGAGTTGCGCATCAAGGCCGCGTTCGAGGTTTTCATAAAAACCACCGCCCGTTATGTGCCATATTCCGCGAATGTCTTGGGTGTGGGGTAAAAGCTCGGCAGCATAAATCCGGGTTGGAGTCAGCAGGGCTTCGCCTAGGCTACGTGTTGGGTCGAAAGGCGTGGGGGCGGCAAGATCATGCCCCGCGATGACCTTGCGGATTAGCGAGTAGCCGTTGGAGTGGAAGCCGCTCGAAGGTAGCCCAACCAGAACATCATTTAGAGTCACATTTTGCAGTGAAATGACTTTCTCTCGCTCCACAGCCCCGACGGCAAACCCGGCAAGATCGTAATCACCATCCTGATACATCCCCGGCATTTCCGCAGTTTCGCCCCCGATTAAGGCACAGCCTGCCTGAGTGCAACCCTTGACGATACCTGTAACAATATCGTGCAAAATATTTGAACTTAACAATTTTCCTTGGGAAAAATAATCTAATAAAAATAAAGGCTCAGCCCCTTGTACGATCAAGTCATTCACGCACATAGCTACCAGATCAATGCCAATGGTGTCGTGGCATCCGGTCTCAATCGCGAGGCGTAATTTGGTGCCAACCCCGTCGGTTGTGGCCACTAGAAGCGGATCGTGAAACCCACAGGCATTGAGGTCAAAGAAACCGCCAAAACCACCGACTTCAGCATCAGCACCAGTACGGCGAGTGCGGCGAATCATCGGTGCGATATTGCGAACAAATCGCGCCGATTTTGCAGTGTCGACTCCGGCAGAGCGGTAATCGGTCACGGGTGAGGTCTCGCTTTTGAGGGGCAGAAGGAGTATAACAAGGCGCAATGCAGTGTGGATCATGTATAGACGAGAAGAGTAAAGTTGAGCAATGGTATTTCTGCGGTATATGGCAATCCTATGGCTGGTGGTGTGGTTATGCGCGCCTGCCTCGGCTGATGAGTTCTATACGGTCTCTGGAATCCCGGTTGATGTCCGCAATAGAGACCTTGTTGCCGCGAAACAGCAGGGTCTTTTAGAGGCAAAACGCCGAGGATTACAGGCATTGTTTGCGCGCATGGCCGAAGGCGGTGCCGAACTTGCCTTGCCGCAAGGTGCCGAGCTTGAGGCGATGGTTGCGCAAAGCCAAATTCGTAATGAGACATACGGTGGTAATCGCTACCTTGCTGAGGTCGAATTCCAGTTTAACCCCAAGATTGTCCGGCGGTATTTACAACGCCTAGCAGTGCCATTTATCGAGACTCAGGCCCCCCCGGTGCGTGTGATTCCAGTAACGCGTATGCTTGGCATTGACGAAGTTCCAGGGTCGAGTACTGTCGCCTACAATGCTTGGCAAGAACTCCTCCGTAATCCCGAAAATGCCTTTAGTCTGGTTCCCTTGGTGCTGATCACGGAAGATGATCTTGCCCACCTTTCGCCGAATGCGGTGCGCGAAGAGGGAGGATCCTCGCCCCTTGCTGGTGCTGAAAGTTTTATTGAAGATTATATCGTGCGGATGGAATTCTTTGCACTGCAAGAGACTTGGGGTCAGCAGCAAGCTCTTGCGGTGCGCATAGTGTTGTTTTCCCGATGGGGCGAGCCGGGTTTGCGTGCGACGACGCGATTGCGACTGGCGATTGGAGGTGGGCAGGTCGTATGGAAACCAGTTCTGGAATGGGTACAACAGCAATTAAATCAGCACTGGCTTGCACGACTATTGCAGCAGGTCGGCAACATGAGCAATGTGACGCGATTACCGATTGTGATCTATACTGCACAGCATGATGAAAGCATTGGTTTGCGTAGGCGTCTGGCTGAAATTCGCGCCATCTCGACACTTCAAATCGAGAGCTTAACCCCAACCAAGGTCATGCTCACTATTATATATCGCGGCAGCGCAGAAAATTTCCAAAATCAACTTGTTGCCAAAGATCTATTGCTCCGTGCGCACTTTCCTGATCAGGACGGTACGTTTTTTGAAACCATGTCCCGCCAAATTCTGGAGCGCAGATGATTACCGAACACCGGATTTTTTGGCTGATCATCCTCGCCGTACTCGGTGGCTTGGCGTATGTTCTCGGCGATGTCCTTACGCCATTCGTCGTGTGTTTGGTGCTGGCCTATATGCTCGATCCGTTGGTTGATAATCTTGAACACTGGGGTATCGGGCGCACGGTTGCAGCAATTGTGATTTGTTTTGGCTCTATTTTAATGTTTTTAATGTTTTTTGTTTTTTTAATCCCGCTCGTAATCTCGCAAACCATGGCTTTAGCAAAGGCGATGCCCGAGATTTTAACCTGGCTGCAAAGTCACGCCGATGCATTTTTCAATGCTCCGTCTCCAGCACTGGATTGGGTGATATCGCTGCTATCGATTGAAGACACCGCCGATGTGCAGCAACAGTTGATGCGAGAAGCGCAACAGACTTTTCGGAAAATGGGCGGGGTGCTGTTTCAAGACACCAGTACGATTCTGCGCGCTATTGCCCGGCACATTGGCGCGATTGGCAATAGCTTGTCGATACTACTGTTGGTACCGTTTATTCTGTTCTATTTGTTGCGGGATTGGGATCGGATGATCACGCAAATCGTCGACGTATTACCACGCTCAACCGTCGACTCAGCACGAGTACTCGGGTTGCGCTGTAATCGCGTACTCGGCGGATTTTTTCGCGGACAATTACTGGTGGCCGTATTCCTCGGATTGTTTTATGGCACCGGATTGGTGCTGGTGGCATTGCCGTTTGGCTTTGTGATAGGGCTGTTTACCGGGCTGTTTGTTTTTGTACCTTACGTCGGCGTGGTGCTGGGCTTTCTTGTCGCTGAGATCGTTGCTCTTGTGCATTTCGGCTCATGGATGCAGCCTGCGATCATTGCGGCGATTTTTTTTGCGGGACAGGTGATCGAAAGTAGCGTTTTGACTCCAAAACTGATCGGAGATAACATCCAACTGCATCCGGTGTGGATCATTTTTGGCCTGCTCACAGGCGGTAGTCTGTTTGGCTTTACGGGTCTTTTGTTGGCGATTCCGGTGCTGGCGATATTGGGCGTGGTGGTGTGCTTCATCGTCGAGCGGTATCAGAGTAGCCATCTCTACGAAGACCGTTGAGCTGGCTTATGTTGGAGCAACTACCCTTACCCTTTGCGTTTGACGAGGATTTTAGCCAGCAGTGTTTCCACGTTTCAGAATCCAACCTCGACGCGGTACGGCTGATCCAGCACAGCCTAAGCCAGCCCTCGGCTCTGGCACTGATATACGGCCCACGAGGCAGCGGCAAAAGCCACCTTGCCCGTGCAGTCGTGCAACAGTCGAACATTACGGTGTCTTTGGCATCAAAGCTTGATGAGCAGGCATTAGCACAGCCGGCAACAACATGGTTGATTGACGATCTTGATGCAATCGCTGGATGGCACAAGAAACAAGAGATTTTGGTGCATCGCATCAATCAAATACGCCACACCGGGCAGGGACGCATGTTATTGTTTGCGCATACTTCTTTGGTGGAATGGGATATGGTTGCACAATTAGCGGATTTTCTCTCTCGCGTGAACGGTTTGTTTAAAGTGGCGGAAATTCATGCCCCTGATGATGCACTGTTGCGCTTCATCTTCTCAAAGCTTGCTGCAGACCATCATTTTGCCTTACCCGAATCTGTGGTGAATTTCTGGTTGGTGCGAATGCCGCGCTCGTATGCGGCAGCAGAGGCATTGATTGTTGCGCTGGATCACGTCACCTTATCGCGGCATGCAAGGATCGGGATTCCGGCGGCAAAACGTGCTCTTGCCATGCTAGAGGCGTAATCAACCCAGTGCGTACTCGCGCAGAGAGCTTTGAAAAAGATCAAGAGCCAACGCGATCGTTGTCCAATCCGAATTGGCAAGCTTGATGACGTCAGTTTCGGTGCGTTCCAGCACGATACGATGGTCATGTTGATTATTAAATATGATATGTTGAAGATTATTTTTAAGAAATTATTAAAGCCTGATGATTGGAGGAATTTACGTGTATTTTGTTGTATTTGAGGGCCCTTTTACAAAGGGCTGACAGATTTTGGCTGTGTTCCTCATACGGCAATGAGTGTTCATTAACTCCCAAGACTATAAGCCGCTTGAAATTGCGACAAATTGCCTTCTGGCTACTTGGAACTGCACTTGTGCAAACCCGCGATACCCGTTGAGCAAACACCCCTCATAAGGGGCCCGCAAATAGGAATGCCATTGATCTCGATCACGGTTTTTGGATTTTATGTTCCTCTTCTTGATCATAACAGCCCTTGCTGCTGATCATCGTCTGTTGAGCTTTCTTCAAATTTGCCATAAACTGCGCCCTGATCAGGACAGGTATGCCCCCTAGTGTCCGTCAGAAACATCCGCCGGAGTAACTGCAATCTTGTCGATCAGACCCGATTGCATACTTGGCAGAGGAATGTACCAATGCTGGGCTTGCTTGTTCCATCGCGCATCCTCATCAAGTAGATAGTCTTTGTTCTTAGCCGTCGTCTTGAGATGGTCTTGACCCTTGTTCAGGATTGACAAACCGATAGGATTCAAAATCCAATCGATCTGATGTCAGCTTGGCGCGCCTTTAATCATCTGAAAGATTGTTGCAAAATCTTTTTGATAACAGAAAGACTTTGTCCAAATTCGTCTATCTCGTGCTTTCGAGCAGAGGATTACTCTTAAATCAGAAGTGATCAATCTTGATAAATCCCTCCCTAATCCTTCCTGCCATTTACCCTGTTGGGATTCGGGATGAGATTGAAATCCTCATGACCTGCCCCCCGTACAATTTCTCGTTTTAAAGTAGAGTCTGCCCCACCTTTGAAGGAGTAGATGAATGCGAAGCGCCGATTTTCTGAGGCGCAAATTATTGATATGATCAAAGAGCAGGAGGCTGGCCTGCCGACAGCGGTCGTCTGTTGCAGGTCCGGCATCAGCCCCGTCGAGCTTTTACGAGTGAAAGCCAGGTTACGGCGGATCTTTAGAGATACGCGGCCTCAAATCTTTGGAAGATGAAACCGCCCAACTTAAGCGCCTGTTGGCGGAGACGGTGTTGGACAATGCCGTTTTAAAAGATATCCCGAGAAAGAGTTGACAACGCGCGATCAGAAGCGTGAAGTGGCGCTTCGTGCTACGGGGATCACGATTTCTTGCAACGCATGCTGCCTGATCGGCATCAATCCAAAGACTGTCCGGCGCGAACACCCGCCGGACAATTAGGCTCAGGACCTATAAATGGGGTTCTGTAAGCTGGTGATTTATGATTCACTTTATGTTGGTTAACAAACTCACAATTAAACAGGATCCAACCTTACTTTCCGCTATCATGCGGTGTGCCTCGCGTGGATGATTACTAGCGGGATGTTCTAAAACGCGGTCTTCAATGGCGCGACGCGCCCAAAGAATACGGTCCGCATAAGACGCTTTATAATCGCTTTGTGCGATGGGGGGGGGTGTTTGACAAAATCTTCACCGTCCCTGTTGGATCTGAAAATATTCCAGAACAACCGCGGATAGACGCAACGCACCTTAAAGCCCATCGCACAGCGGCGTCGCTCCTTAAAAAAGGGATGGGCTATCGGTCGAACCAAAGGCGGTCTGAACTCGAAACTTCATGCCGTTTGTGATGGCTTTGGTCGTCCGGTTATGATGTTTTTATCTGAAGGAGTGATTATTCAGGAACCGAAATTCTTTTGGATACATTGCCACGCGCCAAACACCTGTTGGCTGATCGCGGCTATGACGCCGACTGGTTCAGGGACGCTCTGCGAGACGAAGGTAAGAGCTCCGCCAAAGAAGAACCGCAAAACTCTTATCCCTACGATAAAACCCCCTATAGACAACGACACAAAGTCGAAAATATGTTCGAGAAACTCAAGGACTGGAGACGTATCGCAACCAGATATGATAGATGCGCTCATACCTTACTTCTCTGCAGTCCAAATCACAGCCATCGTCATAGGGTATATTTAATGAGTCCTGAGCCTAGGATATCCGGGAAGCAATGAAACAGATCGCGGCGAAACGGCGACGGTTTGGATATCGCCGGACCGGGTACTGCTGGAAGGGAATGAAAATGAACCACAGGAAACCTTGTACCGTAGCACGGGGCAAGCTCACCGTGAAGCGCGCTGGTTGGCAGCACTGGCACCGGAACGCCTAGAGGTGTTTGCAGCCCAGGGTGGGTCGCTGACTTCCTTGTCTGACACCTTCGGCACTATTTATTGGCTGTGAATGATGACTGTTGCCGGGAGAACCAGTGCCTTATTGCCGATACCAGCATTTCTGGCGCGCGGGTTTATGGAAAGCCCGCGTGGATCGTGTCGGACAACGGCACCGGGTTCGCTAGTTGCGCGATCCTGAAGTGGGCCGACAGGAATGGCGTCGACTGGCACTATATCGAGCTAGGTAAACCACGGCAAAATGCGTTTATCGAAAGTTTCAATGGTAGCCTGCGAGACGGGCTATTGAACGAAGAGCTGTTTGAAACACTCGAAGACGCGCGGCGCAAACTGCCTCCATGGCGAGATGACGACAATCACGTCAGGCCGACTCAAAAACCAGGCCCCCGCACAAGCGCACCGGACGCTTGTGCTAAACGGGGGGGCTGCACAAAACGAAACCTGTGACTATAATTCCCGCAGACTCTCAAGATACGTGAGGAACGACAGGGGAGCAGTTCACACACAATCGGCTATTCTTGGTCAAAGTCTTTCAATTTTAATCGCTTACTTGGATGCCACTCGTTTGGCGCATCAAGATATTTTTGAACCTCTTCCAGCACGTCTTCGCTAAAACTTGCATGATTTGTTGCATAGGCCATGATATCTTTCCACGTCGCGAGTGAATGCAAAGTGACACCAGTCTCAGCAAGCACATTGGTTTTATCGGCAAAAATCCCATACTCGAACACGACTACACAATGCGCAACCTTGGCACCGATCGTGCGGATTGCATTGATAAATCTCACCTTCGATCTACCGTCTGTCGCAAGGTCTTCGACCAAAAGAACTCTTTCGCCAGCTTTCAGATTCCCCTCAATACTGGCATTACATCCAAAACCCTTTGGCGACTTGCGGATATAAGCCATGGGTTTATCCAGTGCCTCTGCTAGAAAAGCACCGTAGGGAATCCCTGCCGTTTCTCCTCCGGCTATACAATCAAAGGGCAGCCCGAGCAGTCGTTCAAGCAAGGTTTCTTTCCAGAACTGTACGATTTGGCGGCGTTCCTCAACAAAAGCAATCAAGCGCCGACAATCAACATACACCGGACTTGAGCGGCCGCTGGTAAGCGTAAAGGAGTTATTCGGGGAAAATTGAATACATTTCGTGGTCAATAAAATTTCGGCTGTTCGATCAGCAATACTCATGGAAGGATACTCGCGATACGTTAAGACTGAAGATTGTGCTTGCAAATTTTAGCACGGAACACCTTAGCCTTGGGCAAGGGCACGCACAAAGGCATCGCAGTTGAATTTAGGATTGAACTCACTCACTTTCTGGAAAATTTTACTCAACAACATCCCCCTGTAGACAAAATGGGGAAGTAGCACTTTTCGGCAACGATATCGGACAAAACCACAAGCTACCCATCGATCAAATAGGGTGTAAAGGTACTAACGTATAATAGACCGATCTGGTGTGCTCATCCTCACTCTAGGGTGCGAAAGCAATATCATGCAAGGTACCGCATTGTAACCCACCAGCCTCGCTTACGTCCATCACATTTATCTGCGAAGCACTCAGCCACGCTATCGCAAGGGACATCATGGTGCCAAAAGAACGGCAGCATAATTCGTGAAGCAGTTGGCAAAGATAGTATTGTAAACGGTTAACCAGACACGTTGTACGGGAATCGTCGTCGAATCATCGAATTTATGCAACAATTGCATCGGCGAGATATTCGACGCGAGGCATAGTGTTGGTGTGCGGTCTACAATTTGGATGTGATTAAAGGGCTTTGACACGCCTTCATTAATGAGGATACGAATGGAGATCTGGTGCTGGGTACGTTGATCCTATACCGCATCACGCAAGATTTTCTGGCTCTTTTATATGGAGTGAACAAGGCTACGATCTGTCGGAGCTTGTGGCGGATTGAGGCTTTAGCTTGGCAGGCTCTGGGCGTAAAACAAAGCTATGGTAGAAGAAGACTCTTTTAATTGACGCAACAGAACAGCCTGCCCCATACGAAAACAAAAAAGCTGGTATTCTGGCAAAAAACGCAATCAGGAACGAGATCATCACGACCCAAAGTGAACGTATCGTCTACGTCTTGAGTCTGGCACGATTCATGACATTCTGCAGATAGAGGGCCTAGGAGGCCTTCCCATTTTTGTGCCGATAGCTGCTATCACTTCGCCACAGACATCCCTGATAAGAAACCGAAAATAAGGAAAACTCACCAGAGAGGAAAAAATACACTTTTATGTGCGCATCAAGCACACTCGTATGAAGAAATTCCGCATCCTGGCTGACCGGATCCTGCAAAATTCTCCATCATTGCTGGCATAACCAACACCATGGCAGGATTTTGATTTAGAACTGGAAAGGAGAAATGGTGCCTTACTTGACTACTGCTGCCAACACTCGCTGGCTATACATTAAAGCGGAAGGTGATCACGTCGCCGTCTTGAACGACGTACTCTTTGCCCTCAAGGCGCAGTTTCCCCGCCGCCGCCGCCGCCTGTTCTCCGCCTAACGATACATAGTCTTCATAGGCGATGGTGGCTGCGGCGATGAAGCCATGCGCGAAATCGCTGTGAATCTTGCCAGCAGCAATCACCGCGTTATCACCACGTGCAATCGACCAAGCACGGGTTTCTTTGGGTCCGGTGGTAAAATAGGTATGGCGATCCAATAGGGTGTACCCGTGTTGGATGATCCGTTGTAGACTGGAGCGTTCCAGATCAAGGCTGTGCAGAAATTCTTGTTTTTCTTCCACGCTGCAGAGGCTGGCAATCTCGGCTTCAATCGCCGCCGAGATCACAAGATGTGTACTCGACTTCCCTGCCGCCATCGCCGCCACCGCACTCGAGTGGGCATTTCCGCCTTGTGCGTCATCCTCGGCGACGTTGCAGACATAGATCATCGGCTTTGAGGTGATCAGTTGTAGTGGCTGAAACTCTACGCCGAGCGCTGGCTTGCCGTCATCCAGCATTGCCAACGCCACCTCCACCAAGGCCAGAGTCGCCTTTGCGTCTTTGTCTTGGCCGCGGATTTTCTTCTCCAGCACGGGTTTGCGCTTCTCAAGGCTGTCGATATCCGCTAGCATCAACTCGGTCTCGATCAGCACTGCGTCGCGAATTGGGTCAACTGCCCCCGCGACATGGGTGATGCCGTCGTCCTCGAAGCAGCGTACAACGTGGATGATCGCATCGACTTCGCGAATATGCCCAAGGAAGCGATTGCCGAGACCCTCGCCTTTTGAGGCTCCTGCGACCAATCCGGCGATGTCTACGACCTTGAGGAAGCTCGGGATGACCTTTGAAGATTTGTTGATATCTGCCAGACAATCCAGTCTTGCATCTTCGACGGCGATTCGCGCCACGTTCGGTTCGATGGTGCAGAACGGATAGTTTGCGGCCTCGGCAGTACTCTGCCCTGCAAGGGCGTTAAACAGGGTAGATTTGCCGACATTGGGCAAGCCGACGATACCACAGGACAGACTCATGAGGGTTTCCCGGCAGGTGAATGAGGAGCAAGGAAATTCATAAAATCCGCAAAGCGGGTGCAAACTAGGAGATCGGCGCAACGGCAGGTATCATCAATCACAGCATCGACGATACGGCGTTCCTCGGGGCGAAAGTTTGACAGAACGTGCCCGTGAACCTGGCTTTGATCGCCGGGATGGTCGATTCCGAAACGCAGACGGTGAAAGTCTGCGCCGATGTGGCGCATGATGTCTTTAACGCCATTGTGTCCGTTGGTACCACCGCCCAGCTTAAGGCGCACCTTGCCAACCGGGAAGGCCAGTTCGTCGTGGGCGACTAAAATTTCTTTGGCGGCAATATCATGGTAGCGAGCGAGCCGCCCCACCGCACCGCCAGAACAATTCATCATCTCAAGCGGCTTTAGGCCATACACCTTGTGCATCGTGCCTTTAGCGTTGAACTCCCACTGTGTCATCGCGCCGCCAAAGCGTTCTTGCCAGCGCACGCCATGGGCTTGTGCGAGGGCATCAAGCCACAGAAAGCCATAATTGTGGCGATGATTGAAGTATTGTTGCCCAGAGTTGCCTAGACCGACTATTAGGCGCAACACCAAGGCTTAGCTTTCGTCTGTGGTTTTTTCGACTTCTGCTTCACTAGCGTTATCATCGGTCTCGGCGGCAATTTTCGGCGCTTGAATTCCGGCGATCATGAAATTGCGGTCGGTGATGGTAGGGGTCACGCCATCGGGCAGATCGATATCGGAAATACGCACTGAGTCGCCAACATTAAACTTGCTCAAGTCCACCACGATGTATTCTGGAATACTCGCTGCACGGCAACTCAGTTCAGCAGAAGAGCGGATAAGCTGCAAAATCCCGCCAGTCTTGAGGCCGGGACACTGGTCTTCGTTCTCGAAATGAATTGGCACTGGCACGTTGATCCGCGTGGTATCAGTGATGCGCAAGAAATCCAGATGCAGCAGTTCGTCAGTGACGGGATCGACTTGGAGATCACGGGCGAGGACATGTTCCTTTTTCTTGCTGCCAGTGGTTATGTCGTAAATCACGGTGAATAGCGTGTTGTTCCGCAATTGTTGTTCGATGGTCGCTGGGTCAACGCCCATGCTGACAGGGTCTTTGCCGCCGCCATAGATCACACAGGGCAGATAGCCATTGCGGCGTAGCGCGCGCGCGATACCTTTTCCGCTTCTGGGTTTTTCAACAGCTTGAAGTTCAATAGCGGCAGACATAACAGTTTCTCCTCAGAGTCCAGTAAGGGTGTTTTGTTCGGTGTCAATGTGCGTACATCGCAGAGATTGGCAGCAGGGGGTGGCAAAAATCAAAATATCAGTCAATAGATCATCAGTGCTTGGTTCGGGCGGTATCTTGCAACCAAGTACCCGACAAATAAACATCCCCACTGTTTTTTAGGTGAACAGAGAGGACACGGAGCGATTATCGCGAATGCACGCGATGGCCGTAGCCAAGAACGATGCGACGTCAATATAACGGACTTTGTGTTCTCCAGCAACATCGTCCAGTGCTTCTCTCACAGGAATCGTGTTGGTGACCACCATCTCGGACAGTCGTGAGGCGGCAATTTTGGTCAATGCATCGCGCGACAGCACGCCATGGGTGGCGTAGGCGTGTACCGAGTGCGCGCCTTTATCAAGCAAAGCGTTCGCTGCGTTACACAAAGTCTCCGCCGTATCGACCATGTCATCGACCAGAATGCAATCTTTGCCAGCAACCTCGCCGATGATGTTCATGACCTCGGACTTGCCAGGTTCAAGGCGGCGTTTATCGATGATGGCCAGTGGAGTGTCGATTTGATTTGCTAGCGCGCGCGCGCGCGGTACGCCGCCCATGTCCGGGGCAATGACTAGGATATTGTCGCGTTGGACAAATTGCTTCTGAATATCTTGCGCGATGAGTTGACGGGCGTAGATATTGTCCACCGGAATGTTGAAAAATCCTTGGATTTGTCCAGCATGCAAGTCCATGGTCAGAACGCGATTGACCCCGGCGGTTTCGAGCATATTAGCCACCAGCCGCGCCGAAATTGGTGTGCGTGGCTTGTTTTTGCGATCTTGGCGCGAATAGCCATAATAGGGCATCACCGCGATGATCGAGCGCGCAAAGCCGCGTCTGAGAGCATCGACGAGGATGAGCAGTTCCATGAGGTTGTCGTTGGCAGGAAAACAGGTTGGCTGTATAATAAAAATATCTTCGCCGCGGACATTATCGCATATTTGCACAAAAATTTCACTGTCGGCGAATCGCTGGATGGTGACGGGGGTCAAAGACATCATTTTGTCGGGTCTCTTGGGATCCGGGATATGGGTCGCGATAGCTTTGGCGAGGGCCGGGTTGGCACTTCCACTGATCAGTTTCATCGGGGTTACTCTGGTTGGCATTGGTAGCCTTGCTTAACAAAATCTGGTGCAGGCAACAAGAAGCATTACTGTGGGGCGAGCCAATGAGTGAACATGACTCCGATTTTGAAAGTGATACCGTCCTATGGCAACGGTTGTGTGCGGATGTGCGCCCGTTGAAAGCTGGCTACCAGGCTGCGTCTACTCCGATTGAAAATACACCTGAGACATCTGCCGTTCCTGCTGTGCCAAGACTTGTGCAGAAGAAGTCCGTGACACTGCCCTCAGCCGAAGATTTGTTGCGCCTGAAAAGCTGGAATTGGCAACAGGAGCGTATTGCGTTTGCCAAGCTGGAAACGCCGCGCTTTTTTGCGGAATTGGATGGTCGCCGCGCGCAACGGTTTCGCTCCGGTAAGCTCAAACCAGATGCTGTTTTAGACCTGCACGGCCAGACCGAGCGTGAGGCCGCACGGAACTTCGCGCGCTTTTTTGCTCGCGCAGTGCAGCGCAATCATCGTTCTGTGCTGGTGATAGCTGGCAAGGGCGCGGGCGTGTTGCGTCGCGGTCTCGCGGACTGGCTCGAAAACCCTAGTGTGCGTGCGCACCTCGCAGGTGTCAGTGCTATGCCGCACCACAAGGGCGGGAGCGGCGCGTACGGTCTTTATCTTCGGCGGCAAAAGCAAACCAGCGATGACAAATCATCTCACGGGCGCATCGCGTAATAGTGCCACAGCAACCGCGCCGCTGCTGAGCGATATGGCGCGTAGGCAGCGATTTCGTTGCGCATGGTCTTTTCGTTGGGGCGGTCAGGCTGCTTCAGCAAACGCCGATACGCCTCTTGTAAGGCAAGGTCGCCTGCCGGAAAAACATCGCTGCGCTGTAGCACGAATAAGGCGTAAATCTCTGCGCTCCAACGTCCGAGGCCGGGCAGGGCGGTTAACGTTTTTATCAACGTTGCGTTGTCGAGATTCGCAAGGTTCTCTGATTCTAATTCGCCCGACAGGCAGGCGTCGGCAATGCCATCAAGGTAGCGAATTTTGGGGCGTGATAAGCCTACTACGCGTTTCTCTTCGTGCGGTAAATCGGCGAAGGTTCGGGCGGGGTCATCCGCTGTTCTGCTTTCGAGCCGTTGCCACAGTCGCGCCAGAATGTTGTTGGCGGCGGATTTTGAGATTTGCTGTGAGACGACAATTTCTGCCAATCCAACAAAACCCGGTGTTTTCTGGTGCATGGGCGGGTACTCTCTGGCGACGCGCAGGGCTTCTGCGTAAATCGGGTGGGCGTCAATCAAGGCATTGATGTGACATTGCAGGTCGCTGGCGTTGGCGATAAAGTCCACGGCAATCCTCCATTCAGGCTTTGTGATACCTTTGTGATAACGTGATTCACCCCAAGTCCGAGTGGTTTTTTGCACCTCGGCCATGCCTACGCAGCGTGGGAGGCGCATGCGTGGGGGGGGCTACGGATTGAGGATATATTCGACCATGCCGTTTGTTGCGATGCCTTTGCTGAAGCTATTCCCGAAGATTTCGATTGGCTCAGGATCTCGTACCACGCCGAGATTACTGATCAACAATCTCGTGTGCCAGACTATCGCGCAGCATTAGAGAGTTTGGTTGCAGATGAGTTGGTCTATCCCTGCCTTTGTTCGCGCACTGATATTCGCCGAGCGCAAGTGGCGCGCGCGCCACACGGGTGTGGCGTGAGGTATCTCCAGGAAATTGTCGCGGGCTTTCAAGCGCGTAAGCGCAGGATAAAGTCGCTCAAGGCACGTTGTTCGCCTATCGCCTCGATTCTGCTAAGGCGCAAAAACGGATCGGTCGGGTACAATTTCACGATTATCGTTTTGGAATTCGTTATACAGATCTTGCCGAATTAGGCGATATGGTGATTGCGCGCAAGGATGGTCTGATCAGCTATCATCTCGCAGTGGTGTTCGATGATGTAGCCGCAGGGGTTGAGTTGATCACGCGTGGTGAGGATTTGCTCGAAATTACTCCGCTCCACGTCATTTTGCAGCGTCTATTGGGTTTTGTGACTCCACAGCCTACCTGCATCATCATCTCGTGTGCAATGCTGCCGGGGTACGGCTTGCGAAGCGTGCTAATGCCGAGTCCATCCGCGCCTATCGTATCCGCGCGCGCGGGTTTCGTTCCGATCAGCTTTGGGCTTTATTCCCGCGCCTCGAAAGCGATTTTCCAGCGGGTTTTCTTGTTGCTGCTCACGGCAAGGTTTAGGGGGCGTAAACTTTTAAGGGCACACGAACTCAGTTTTAATTGTGTGGGTATAGACTTTGGCTTGCGTCCAAAGCGTATACCCTTCTCCCTGGCGCGTTCAATCCCTTCATTGCGGCGTTCACTGATTAGATTACGCTCAAATTCTGCAATAGCACCGAGAAGATGAAAGGTTAGGTGACCAGCAGGTGTAGTCGTGTCGATATTCTGGTCAGGCACTTACAAGATCGACCTGTTTGCGTTCCAGTATTGCTACGATTTTGTGCAGATCAAACATCGAGCGGGCAAGGCGGTCCAGTGTGGTGATCACCAGCGTATCACCTTCACGGCAAAATTTCAGTGCGGTCTTGTAAAACGGCTTCCCTGTTACCGGAAGATGCTCAGGATTTTTCTCCTGAAAAATCTTCTCACAGCTAAAGGCATGAAGTTTCTCGATTTGCAGATCAAGGCCTTGCTCTGATGATGATACATGGGCATACTTGATGTTCATGAGTTCAAAATTATCTTGTATTTTCGAAACTTCATTATAACATAAGTTTTGAGATGCTTGAAATTGGTGCTTTGCGTCCGCCCCATTTGGTACAGTTTTTGAGACGGGCTAATCTCACAGAAAACCAAGCGTTCGGGGCAAGCGTTCAGGAATAGTGTTTTCTCAGTTTCTGATAAACCTTGTCGCGCTTTTCGACGATAGTGATAAGCAGCGTATCGTCATCACAGATGATGCGGTGACTGCCAGTGCGGGCGCGATA
>JABSOH010000001.1 GCA_013216065.1 Alphaproteobacteria bacterium | reverse complement strand
CGAGCTTACCCGCGCGGCGGGCCTCAAGAATCCCGATCTCCATACCCGCCTTCAACGCTTCGATACTTGGAGGTGTATAAACATCACCAGCGTGGTGATCGCTTTCGAGCGACAGATAATACAGCCCCAAAACAATATCCTGCGACGGCACAATAATCGGCGAGCCGTTGGCAGGCGAGAGGATGTTGTTAGTGGACATCATCAAGACCCGAGCCTCAAGTTGCGACTCGATAGACAGTGGTACGTGTACCGCCATCTGGTCGCCATCAAAGTCAGCGTTAAACGCCGCACAGACCAACGGATGCAATTGAATCGCCTTGCCTTCGATCAAAACCAACTCGAAGGCTTGAATGCCCAGACGATGCAATGTCGGGGCGCGGTTGAGCAGAACCGGATGCTCGCGGATAACCTTCTCTAAGATATCCCACACCTCAGGCCGCTCGCGCTCGACGATACGCTTGGCCATTTTCATGTTGTTGGCGATGCCAAGTTTCTCAAGCCGCGAAAAAATGAACGGCTTGAACAATTCTAGCGCCATGAGTTTCGGAATCCCGCACTGATGCAACATCAGATTCGGCCCAACCACGATCACCGAACGCCCCGAGTAATCCACGCGCTTGCCGAGCAGATTCTGGCGGAAACGGCCTTGCTTGCCCTTAAGCATATCCGATAACGACTTTAACGGACGCTTGTTCGCCGACATATACACCTTGCCACGCCGCCCATTATCAAACAGCACGTCCACGGCTTCTTGCAGCATGCGCTTTTCGTTGCGGATGATGATATCCGGTGCATTCAATTCTAGCAATCGCTTCAAGCGATTATTGCGGTTGATCACGCGACGATACAGATCGTTCAAGTCGGAAGTCGCAAAACGTCCACCGTCCAACGGCACCAAAGGCCGCAAGTCCGGTGGGAGCACGGGCAGAACCTCCAGCACCATCCATTCTGGACGCGAATTGCTTTTGTGCAAACCCTCTAGCAGACGCAGACGCTTGACCAAGGTTTTGCGCTTAATCTCCGCTCGGGTCTTTTGAATCAACTGCCAAGTGTTTTTAATCTCGGCAGCGAGATCCATTTCCTTCAAAAATTTGTGGATCGCTTCAGCACCGATCATGGCAATAAAGTGCTCTTCACCATACTCGTCGCAAGCATCATCGTATTCTTTCGGGGTCAGCAACTGCATCGGCTCGAGTGCCGTCGTGCCGGGATCCAGCACCAGAAAGCTTTCAAAGTACAAGATCTTTTCAAGATTCTTCAGCGTCAAGCCAGTCAACAAACCAATCCGGCTTGGCAAGGACTTCAGAAACCAGATATGCGTCACTGGCGCCACCAACTCAACATGCCCCATCCGCACCCGACGGACTTTCGACTGCGTGACCTCGACCTGACACTTTTCGCACACCACGCCTTTGTACTTCATACGCTTGTATTTGCCGCATAAGCATTCGTAATCCTTAACCGGACCAAAAATCCGCGCGCAGAACAGTCCGTCGCGTTCGGGACGGAAGGTACGGTAATTGATGGTTTCCGGCTTTCTAATCTCGCCAAAAGACCACGAACGAATCTTCGTCGGCGACGCCAGACTCAGACGCAAAAAGTCAAAATCAGTGTCCCGAACCG
This sequence comes from Alphaproteobacteria bacterium, assembly GCA_013216065.1. GTDB lineage: Bacteria > Pseudomonadota > Alphaproteobacteria > JABSOH01 > JABSOH01 > JABSOH01. Next base: position 24,046 of record JABSOH010000001.1, on the reverse strand, counting down.
GACGGCTTTGAGGTTTCAATTCGTTCATCAGGAGTTCTCCTAAAAGGATAAGAATTCTCGAAAATAGTGGGCAATATACATTAACAACGACTCTACTCGCGTGAGATCATCTCGAGGTTCAGACCCAATGCGCTAAGCTCTTTGACCAAAACATTGAAGGATTCTGGCAGGCCAGACGAGAAGTTCTCTTCGCCGCGCACCAGAGTCTCGTACACCTTGTTGCGCCCCGCAACATCATCCGACTTTACAGTCAAAATCTCTTGCAAGGTATGGGCTGCACCATAAGCTTGCAACGCCCATACCTCCATCTCTCCGAAGCGTTGACCACCAAACTGCGCCTTGCCACCTAATGGCTGTTGCGTCACCAGCGAGTACGGACCCGTCGAGCGCGCATGCATTTTCTCGTCCACCAGATGGTGCAGCTTCAGCATATAGATGTAGCCCACCGTCACTTCACGATCAAACGGCTCGCCCGTCCGGCCATCGATTAGGCGCGTCTGACCATTCTGCGGCAAACCCGCGCGCGCTAACATCGCATGGATGTCTTCGCCACGCGCACCGTCAAACACCGGCGTCGCTACCGGAACGCCCTCGGCAAGATTGTCCGAAAGTTCTAGTAATTCGGTATCGTCGTAATCTGCCACCAAAGCCGACACGCCCTGATCGTCATAGGCATTCTGGATTTTCTCCACTAGAGCCTCGCGCTGACCTTCGCGCCGGAAGACTTCGGCAGCCTCGGCTATCTGATGACCCAACTCCGCACACGCCCAACCCAGATGGGTTTCCAGAATCTGCCCAAGGTTCATCCGGGACGGCACCCCAAGAGGATTCAACACGATATCCACTGGCTCGCCATTGTGGAGATACGGCATATCCTCGATCGGCTGAGTGCGACTGATCACCCCTTTATTGCCGTGACGACCCGCCATTTTATCACCCGGTTGCAAGCGACGCTTGATGGCAACAAAAACCTTCACCGACTTCATCACGCCCGGCATCAAATCCGATCCGGCTTGCAGCTTATCGACTTTGTCTTCAAAACGCCGCTCAACCTTGGCAACCGAGTCCTGATAGTGATTAAACAAGGTTTCGAGCACGTCGTTCACTCCCGAATCCTTCATCACAATCTGCCGCCAATCGTGCAGCGTCGTGGCCTCAAGCTGAGCCTCGGTCACTTTACCATCAGCGACTTTCTTCGGCCCACGCATCACCTCTCGCCCTAAAACATACTGCTTGAAACGCTCGCGGTAACTGTCGGTCAAAATGTTTTTCTCATCGTCGCGGTCTTTGATCAAGTGCTTGATCTCTTCCTGCTCGATGATCAACGCACGCTCGTCCTTCTCGACACCACGGCGCGAGAATATACGCACCTCAAGCACCGTACCTTCGGCACCCGGAGGCATTTTCAACGACGTATCGCGAACATCAATCGCTTTCTCACCAAAAATCGCGCGCAACAGCTTTTCTTCCGGCGTCGTCGGCGATTCGCCCTTCGGCGTCACCTTGCCCACCAGAATGTCTCCTGAGCCTACCCGAGCACCCACCGTAATCACTCCAGTTTCATCAAGGTGACGCAGACGCTCTTCGCTAACGTTCGGAATCTCACGCGTGATTTCTTCTTCACCAAGTTTGGTGTCGCGCGCCATGATCTCGAATTCTTCGATATGCACCGAGGTAAAATGATCGTCTTGAACTACGCGCTCGGAAACCAAAATCGAGTCCTCAAAATTATAGCCATTCCACGGCATGAACGCGACCAAGATATTGCGCCCCAGAGCTAACTCGCCAAGGTTGGTCGAAGGACCATCGGCGATGATATCACCACCCTTGATGTGATCGCCCACCTTCACCAGCGGACGCTGATTGATGCACGTGTTCTGATTCGAGCGTTGGAACTTCTTCAAACGATAAATATCAACCCCAGAACGACTGTTGTCGATTTCCTCGGTGCTACGCACCACGATACGTTTCCCGTCGACCTGATCGACGATCCCGGTGCGCTTGGCCGAGATGACCGCACCGGAATCCCGCGCCACGATGCGCTCCATCCCGGTACCTACCAATGGGGCTTGGGGTTTCAGTAAGGGCATCGCCTGACGTTGCATGTTCGAGCCCATCAAAGCGCGGTTAGCATCGTCATTTTCTAAGAACGGGATCAAGGCTGCCACCACCGAAACCAATTGCTTCGGCGACAAGTCGACATATTCGACCTCATCGCGCGCCACTACAGCATATTCACCAGCCTGACGGCATGGAATAAAATCGTTCGCCAAACGCCCGTCGGCATCAAGCGGAACACTAGCTTCAGCAATGGTCTTGCCACGCTCGTCAATCGCTGACATGTACACGACTTCGTCCGAAATTTTTCCGTCAACCACCGGACGATACGGGGTTTCGATAAAGCCGTAGCAATTAATCCGCGCAAACGTTGCCAACGAGTTGATCAGACCAATGTTCGGCCCTTCCGGAGTTTCAATCGGGCAAATCCGTCCATAATGCGTCGGGTGGACATCGCGCACTTCAAAGCCTGCACGCTCGCGGGTTAAGCCACCAACCCCCAACGCCGATAAACGACGCTTGTTAGTGATTTCGGACAGAGGATTCGTCTGATCCATGAACTGCGACAGTTGCGAGGACGAAAAGAACTTCTGCACCGCCGCCACCAAAGGCTTCGCATTGATGATGTCTTGCGGCATCATGCGCTCGATCTCAACCGAACTCATGCGCTCCTTCACCGCGCGCTCAACCCGAAGCAGGCCAACACGGAATTGATTTTCCAGCAATTCCCCCACCGAGCGCACTCGACGGTTGGCCAGACTGTCGATGTCGTCGACCTGGCCTTTCCCATCCCGCAGATCGATCAACGTGCGCACCACTGCCAACAAGTCAGCTTTGCGTAGCACGTGGTTCCGCTCATCATCGACATCCAGCATGTCATCACCCGTGAAGCCTAAACGATCGTTCAGTTTCACCCGCCCCACTGCCGAGAGCGAATAACGATCCAAATTGAAGAACAGTCCACGGAAAATTTTGTCCGCCGCTTCAGGATTCGGCGGATCGCCAGGACGCATAACTTTGTAGATATCCGCTAGAGCATCCAACCGCGAACGGGTCTTGTCCGCCATCAAGGTGTCGCGCAGATACGATCCGATATTAATATTATCAATCGCAAGTACCGAAAATTCCTTAATGTCATAAGCAGCAAAGGTCGAAAGTACCCGGCTATCGATCTCCGCACCCGGCTCTGCCAAAACTTCGCCCGTACTCGGCGCGATGATGGTCTTCGCCAGATACTGGCCATAGATGTTTTCCTCCGGCACCTTAAAGTGCGTCGCCCCCAAATCTGTCAACTTCTTCAGGTGATGACGCGTGACCTTAGAGCCTTTGGCAAAGACCACCTTGTCATTAGCAGCATTGATTAAGTCGTGCTCAAGACGATGATTCAGCAAGCCCGTTTCGTCAATCTCGCGCAGCCAAGCACCCTTCTTCGCCATGTAGGTGAAGCTCTCATAAAAGGTGCTCAGAATCTCTTCCGCGCTCATGCCTTCCGCATTTTCGTACTTGATCTCTTCACCCGCAATGCGCCGTGCCTCAGTCGCAGCATCGTCAAGCGCACGCAACATCGTCGTCACCAGAAATTTCCGGCGACGGTCAATGCGCACATACAGAAAATCCTTGGCGTCAAATTCAAAATCCAGCCACGATCCACGATACGGAATAATCCGCGCGCTGAACAACAACTTGCCCGATGAATGCCCTCGGCCACGGTCATGATCGAAAAACACTCCCGGCGCACGCTGCATCTGCGATACCACCACCCGCTCAGTGCCATTGATGATGAAAGTGCCATTCTCGGTCATCAACGGAATGTCACCGATATAGACCTCTTGCTCTTTGATGTCACGAATCGAACCCGCGCCTGTCGCCTCGTCAGGGTCCCATGTGATGAGTTGCAAACTAACCTTTAATTGCGAGGTGTAATTTAGACTCTTCTGGCGGCACTCGTCGACTTCGAATTTCGGTGCCTCAAGATCATAGTAACAAAAATCCACACTTGCGGTGTTGTTGTAATCCTTAATTGGGAAGATCGACTTCAAAACTTCTTGCAAACCAGAATTTTTGCGCTGGTCGCGCGGTGTACCAGCCTGCAAAAAGTTCGCATAAGAGTTCTTCTGCACTTCGATCAAGTTCGGCAAATCGATAATCTCGGTCAAGCGACTGAAACTTTTGCGGATACGTTTGCGATCGGTAAAGGATGCTTCCATCGTCCAAAATCCTCTGCGGTGGGTAAGACAAAGCCCTTAAAGATAAAGCGCTTTGCACGGCAATGCCCATTTATACAATACTCAGCGCAATACTCTAAAGTGCTGGGAATGAACAAAAAAACAAAAACAGGGCAACTCTTCGCCCCTGACGCTGATCCAAAACACTGCACATGCAGCTTCTGGGACCAGCCAGCCAGCTACGCTAAAGGGATCGCGGTCTTCGTCAAGAACGCCCCGATCCCTTTAGCCTCAAGCGTTACTTCAATTCGACCGTAGCACCCACAGCTTCGAGCTTCTCTTTCAGCTCAGCAGCTCCTTCTTTCGAAATGCCTTCTTTAACAGCCTTCGGTGCACCCTCGACCAAGTCTTTCGCATCTTTCAGCCCCAGACCCGTGATCGCACGCACTTCCTTGATGACGTTGATTTTCTTGTCGCCTATGGAAGCCAGAATAACATCAAAGCTATCTTGTTCTTCCTCAGCATCAGCCTCACCACCAGCCGCAGACATGGCAGCCATCGCTACCGGAGCGGCAGCGGAAACGCCCCACTTTTCTTCCAAAACCTTCGAAAGCTCTGCAGCCTCCAAAACAGTCAACGCCGAAAGCTCCTCGACCAATTTATTGATGTCTGCCATATGTTGTACTCCTAGAATAATGATGCCAACTTCGTGCCGGCAGGATGATTGGGGATAGCTTTTGAAATCGACCTAAGCCTTAGCGTAAGCGCCAAAGACCCGCGCTAGCTGCCCCGCCGGGGCTTGCGTGACACCAGCAAGCTTGGTTGCAGGTGCTTGCAGCACCTCAACCAGTTTCGCTCGTAACTCGTCAAGACTCGGCAGAATCGCCAAGATCAAGACCTCTGCGACAGTCATCGGCCGATCAGCCATACCACCCGCAATGATCGCAACCTTGTCGTTTTTTTTACTGAAATTGTGCAAAACCTTCGCAGCACTCACCTCGTCTTTCGAAAACGCAAGCGCAGTCTGACCAACAAAATGCTCGGCGAGATACGCAAAGTCACTACCCTCAACCGCCAATTTAGCAAGGGTATTCTTGATCACTTTAAAGGTTGCACCAGCATCGCGGACTTCCTGACGCAAATCATTGATCTCAGACATGCCAAGCTTTGAATGTTGCGCCAAAACCACCAACTTTGCTTCAGAAAACTGCTGTTTCAACTCGGCTACCAGTTCTTCTTTTCTGGATCGATCCATGTTGTTACTCCCAGTTTACATGAGCCAATAACTCTTTGGCTCGGATGAACCACCATTACTGATGGTGAACTGTCCAGGATCAAGAAAAGCAATATCCTCTCTTATCCCGTCTCATGCCGGGAATTAAGGCTACGGCCACCGACAATCTTGGACAGGACTGAGCCGGAAGCTCAGCGTGACGTTATTCGCCTACTCCATCAACGGTGTCGGATCAATTTTGATACCAGACCCCATCGTACTCGAAACCGTGATTCGGCGCACGTATTTGCCCTTGGCACCCGAAGGCTTTGCATCCAGCAGAGCCTTCACAAAAGCATTCAGATTATCTTGTAAGGCACTGGCCTTGAAGCTGACCTTGCCGATCAGGCCGTGGACAATACCAGCCTTTTCGGCGCGGAACTGCACCTGACCCGCCTTAGCTTCTCCGACAGCCTTCGCCGGATTTTGTGTCACCGTACCAAGTTTCAGATTCGGCATCAAACCCTTCGGCCCAAGGATTTTGCCGACACGCCCGACCACTGCCATCATGTCCGGGGTCGCAATGCAACGATCAAAAGCGATCTCGCCCTTTTGAATCTTTTCCATCAGGTCTTCGGCACCAACAATATCCGCCCCGGCCTGAGTCGCCTCTTCGGCTTTGTCGGCGCGGGCGAAAACCGCCACGCGCACGGTTTTCCCTGTACCCTTCGGTAAGGACACCGCACCACGCACCTGCTGATCAGCATGGCGCGGGGCAATGCCAAGATTCACGGCAATCTCAACGGTTTCGTCAAATTTTGCGCTGGAGAACTTCTTTAGCATCTCCAATGCCTCACCCGCTGCGTATTCACGCACCGGATCGTACTGCGCGTCGGCTGTGTTTTGTCGTTTTGCCATCAATCTTACTCCACCTCGATACCCATGGAACGCGCACTGCCTGCAATGGTCTTCATCGCCATATTGATGCTGTACGCGCTTAAATCTTTCATCTTAACCTCGGCAATTTCGCGCAATTGCTTTTGCGTCACCTTGCCCACCTTGTTCTTATTCGGCTCGCCAGAACCTTTTTCGATACCCAAGGCCTTACACAGCAAAAACGCCACCGGAGGAGTCTTGGTTTCAAAACTGAACGATTTATCCTCGTACACTGTGATGATCACCGGAACCGGCTGGCCAGCCTCCATACTGCTGGTGGTATCGTTAAAAGCCTTGCAGAATGCCATGATATTCAAACCCTTCTGACCCAAAGCCGGACCAACTGGAGGCGAAGGATTTGCCTTGCCCGCCAGAATTTCGAGCTTGATATAACCCTGAATTTTCTTCTTGCCGCCGCTTTTCTTCTTCTCAGCCATGGCCTTTGCATCCTTCGTTGTGATCCCTAAACAGCAACAGCGTCGGCTGCATCAGGGATATACGCTAAATTTTATCGACTTGAACGTAGTCCAAATCCACTGGAGTCGAACGCCCAAAAATCGTTACCGAAACCTTAAGACGCGCACGTTCCTCATCGACATCCTCAACCACGCCGTTGAACGACATGAACGGACCATCGCTGACACGCACCTGCTCGCCAACACTGAATCTAACCAAAAGACGCGGTGCACGACTCTGTCCAGACTGGTCAACACCTTGCATCATCCGCAGCATACGCCGCGCTTCGCGATTAGAAATAGGTGCCGGAACTTTACCGGAACCCAGAAAGTCAATCACACGCGCCGTGCTCTTCACCATGTGCCACGTGTCATCCGAAAGCTTCATTCGCACTAGAATATAACTCGGCAACAGTTTCTTCTCGACCTTTATCTTCGCACCACGCTTAAGCTCGATCACTTCTTCCGTCGGCACCACCACCGCATTGAAAAACGCCGCTAGCCCCTTACGCTCAATCTCCTCGATCAGAGACTCTGCAACCTTGTGCTCAAAACTTGAATACACCTGAACCACGTACCAACTCATGCCATCGTTTTCGTCGACCTCGGCGCCGGAATAATCAACATCCGCCCCTTTCTCCATGGTCAAGGGCTTCTCGACAGCAACCCCGCCGCGGGAAATATTATCCTGCTCTTCGCTCATTCTGTTGCCTTTCCAGAACCCAAACCGGGCAGAAATCGCCTTAACTTAAAATCGCCTGTACTGCCATGGATATAATCTGATCCACCAGCAGGAAAAACACTGACATAACCGCGACCATCACAAAAACCATAAACGTCGCCACCCCGGTCTCGCGCCGCGTCGGCCAAACCACACGACGCATCTCGGTGCGGATTTCGCGGACAAGCTGTGCCGGAGATTTACGACCCTTTACGGACAATGTCTGCGTTCCTTACCTATTGCTCGTCAATTTCTTAAAACCACGTTTACCTCAACCGAGGGATTTTATTAATGCCACAACCCTGTTTCCATGCCGCGCCGATGGCAGGGGCACTAGGATTTGAACCCAGGACCTACGGTTTTGGAGACCGTCGCTCTACCAACTGAGCTATACCCCTAAATCGCCCTTAGTCTTTGATGGTGGTCACGAGCCCCGCACCGACGGTACGGCCGCCTTCGCGGATCGCAAAACGCAAGCCCTTGTCCATCGCAATCGGGGCAATCAACTCAACATCCATCGTAATCGAATCACCCGGCATCACCATCTCTGTACCCTCGGGCAACATCACAGAACCCGTCACATCCGTCGTGCGGAAGTAAAATTGCGGACGATAATTCGAGAAAAACGGCGTGTGGCGACCACCCTCATCCTTGTTCAGAATGTAGCATTCGCAACTGAACTTCGTGTGCGGGGTGATCGAACCAGGCTTCGCCAACACTTGACCACGCTCAACATCATCACGTCCCGTCCCGCGCAACAGAACACCAACGTTGTCACCCGCTTCACCCTGATCCAACAGCTTGCGGAACATCTCAACACCCGTACACGTCGTCTTTTTCGTGCCGCGGATACCTACAATCTCGATCTCTTCACCAACCTTCACAACACCAGTCTCAACACGACCCGTCACAACCGTCCCACGACCTGATATCGAGAAAACATCCTCAATCGGCATCAGAAATGCCTGATCCTTCGGACGGTCCGGCTGTGGTATGTACTCATCAATCGCCGCCAACAGTTCAAGAACCTTCTCCTTACCAATGTTGTCGTCACGACCTTCCAACGCCGCCAGCGCAGAACCCGAAATAATCGGAGTATCATCACCCGGGAAATCGTAATTGCTCAGCAATTCACGTACCTCAAGCTCAACCAATTCCAAAAGCTCTTCGTCGTCTACCTGATCAACCTTGTTCAGAAAAACAATAATCGCCGGAACACCAACCTGACGCGCCAACAAAATATGCTCACGCGTTTGCGGCATCGGGCCATCAGCCGCACTCACCACCAAAATCGCACCATCCATCTGCGCAGCACCCGTGATCATGTTCTTCACATAGTCCGCGTGACCAGGACAATCAACGTGCGCGTAGTGACGATTCTCCGTCTCGTACTCAACGTGCGCCGTGTTGATCGTGATCCCACGAGCCTTCTCTTCCGGAGCCTTGTCAATGCTGCTGTACTCCATAAAATCAGCACCACCAGACTCCGAAAGTACCTTCGTAATCGCCGCAGTCAGCGTCGTCTTACCATGGTCAACGTGGCCAACCGTCCCAACGTTACAGTGCGGCTTCGTACGTTTAAACTTTTCCTTCGCCATCCTTAACACAACTCCTTAAACAATCCGTGATAATGTTTCTGAAAACTTAGCCTTTACGTGCCTTACAGACCTCTTCGGCAACCGCTTGCGGTACAGCCTCGTAGTGGCTGAACTGCATCACAAATTGCGCTCGGCCTTGCGACATCGAACGCAAAGTATTCACATAGCCAAACATGTTCGACAACGGCACTGCCGCCTTGATGATCTTCGCCATAGTCCCCAAAGGATCCATGCTCTGAATCTGGCCACGACGCGAGTTCAAGTCGCCAATGATATCGCCCATATATTCTTCCGGCGTCGTCACCTCCACCGCCATCATTGGCTCGAGGAGCTTCGGCACACTTTTCACCATCGCTTCCTTGAAGGCTGCGCGCGAAGCAATCTCAAAGGCCAGTACCGAAGAGTCCACATCATGGAAACCACCATCAAGCAGCGTAACTTTGAAGTCGATCACCGGATAGCCCGCCATGATGCCGTTCGCCATGCTGGTGTTCAGGCCTTTTTCGACACCCGGAATATATTCTTTCGGCACCGAGCCACCGACAACCTTGCTTTCAAAGCTAAAGCCTGCACCAGGCTGTTGCGGTTCAAATTCCATGATGACCCGAGCAAACTGCCCCGAACCACCTGACTGCTTCTTGTGAGTGTAATCAACACTGGATTTCTTGCTGATGGTCTCGCGGTAGGCCACCTGCGGCGCACCAACATTCGCATCCACCTTAAATTCACGCTTCATACGATCCACAATGATATCCAAGTGCAATTCACCCATGCCCCTGATGATCGTCTGGCCGCTTTCCTCGTCGCTACCAACACGGAAACTTGGATCCTCTATCGCCAGACGCTGCAAAGCTTGCGACATTTTTTCCTGATCACCCTTGGTTTTCGGTTCGACGGCAATTTCAATCACCGGATCCGGGAACTCCATGCGCTCAAGAATAATCGGCCTAGCATTATCGCACAGAGTCTCACCCGTCATGGTCATTTTCAAACCACAGATAGCAATAATATCCCCGGCATGCGCTTCTTTGATATCTTCACGGCTATTCGCGTGCATCAACAACATACGACCAACGCGCTCTTTTTTGTTCTTCACCGAATTTAACACCGATTGCCCACTTTCGAGAGAACCCGAATAGATACGCGCATAAGTCAACGAACCAACAAACGGATCCGTCATAATTTTGAACGCCAAGGCGGCAAACGGCTCGTCGTCACCGGTTTTGCGGGTCATCGGCTCGGCAGCTTCAGTGTTTGAAACCCCTTCCACCGGAGGCAAATCAAGCGGAGAAGGCAGATAAGCCACCACCGCATCCAATAACGGTTGCACGCCTTTGTTTTTAAACGCCGTGCCGCACAGAACTGGAACAAAGTCACTGGCAATTGTCCCCTTTCGGATGCAGGCGTGGAGTTGATCTTCGGTAATCTCTTCACCGCCAAGATAGGCTTCCATCAAATCATCGTCCTGCTCAACAGCCGCTTCAACCAGCTTTTCGCGATATTCTTCGGCCAGATCAGCCAGATCAGCAGGAATGTCTTCGTACTCGAACGAGGCACCAAGGTCTTCACCCCTCCAGACGATCGACTTCATGCGCACCAAATCGATCACACCTGCAAAATCGACCTCAGAGCCAATCGGCAACTGTACCACCAACGGATTGGTGCCAAGACGCGAGACCATCATATCGACACAGCGATAAAAATCTGCTCCGGTACGATCCATTTTATTCACAAAGCACATCCGCGGCACATTGTACTTATCGGCTTGACGCCAGACCGTCTCGGATTGCGGCTCGACACCTGCCACCGAATCAAACACCGTCACCGCACCATCCAATACCCGCAAAGAACGCTCGACTTCGATGGTAAAATCCACGTGTCCCGGCGTATCAATGATGTTGATCCGATGCTCCTTCCATATCGCTGTCGTCGCCGCCGAGGTAATGGTGATCCCACGCTCTTGCTCTTGCGCCATCCAGTCCATCGTCGCCGCACCATCGTGGACTTCACCAATCTTGTGCGAACGCCCAGTGTAATACAAAATACGCTCGGTGGTGGTGGTCTTGCCTGCGTCAATATGCGCCATAATCCCGATATTGCGGTAGCGCTCCAGAGAACATTCTCTTGCCATGATCGTGTACTCTCAGATCTCAGAAGCCGCAACTACCAGCGATAGTGCGCAAAGGCACGATTCGCTTCAGCCATCTTGTGAGTGTCTTCACGCCTCTTAACCGCACCACCACGATTTTCCGCCGCATCACGAATCTCAGCAAACAAACGCTCGATCATTGATTTTTCCGAACGCTTGCGCGCCGAATCAATCAACCAGCGAAACGCCAAGGCTTGCGCACGCGATGGATTAACCTCAATCGGAACCTGATAGGTCGCACCGCCAACACGCCGTGAACGCACGTTCATCTTGGGACGCACATTATCCAGCACGGTTTCAAAAACATCCAACGGCTCACGCCCCAAACGCTCCTGAACCAAAGCAAAAACCGAATATACAATTTTCTCAGCAAGAGATTTCTTGCCCTGAATCATGACCGCATTGATGAAGCGACTCACAGATTCCCGACCATAGCGCTGATCAGCAATAACTGGACGTTTTTGCGCTGCGTGACGACGTGCCATTGTGCTGTACTCCTAAAATCTCGCTTCAAATTGGGGCTTACTTCGGACGTTTCACGCCATATTTCGAGCGACGCTGACGACGATCCTTGACCCCTTGCGTATCAAGTTTGCCACGAATGATGTGATAACGCACCCCGGGCAAATCCTTCACCCGCCCGCCACGGATCATGACCACCGAGTGCTCTTGCAAATTGTGTCCCTCACCGGGAATGTACGAGGTCACTTCGAAACCGTTGGAGAGACGCACCCGAGCAACCTTACGCATCGCTGAGTTCGGTTTCTTTGGAGAGGTCGTATACACCCGCGTACACACACCGCGCTTCTGCGGGCAAGCTTCAAGCGCAGGCACCTTGTTGATCGCACGCTTAGGCTTGCGCCCCATCCGCACCAATTGATTAACTGTTGGCATACCCACCCCACTCCTTCAGACCTGAAAATTCTGATAGAAACAAAATTTGACATCAGAGCGAGTCTGCTTTGCGCGCTCTCAAGACACCAACACAGCCCCTGCCCTCACCGCGAAGTGAAGAGAGGTTCTATGCACGTTACGCTGTCGATCAAATCATCCAACCAACAACGAAAATACTTATGCTTCCAAAAATCTGAACTGTATTTAGAAACTTCGGCATCACCAGACGTCGCTGAGCCGCGCACACGGAGCGGAAAAGCTAGGCTTAGCCCCCCGTTGCCGATGAAAACAATGCGCCCGGTAAAATGAGGATATTGAAAAACCTCACTACCAAGCAAACCCTCGTGTCTTGAAAGCCCACTTTCTACAACCAGCCCAAATTGGTCAGGATGCCCGTTCAATAGCCTTTCAAGGGACCCTGGTCAAGGGGAAAATCCGCAAACGTTATGACAAAACCATATCCTGCCACTCAACAGCGGGGGATAAAGGAAGTTTCTAACACAGTCCCGCCTTACTTCCGCATTTTTGCGCATTCTTGCGCATTCTTCGGCAAGGCACTGAACTACAATAGGTTATTCATGACGGATAGACAGGGCTTGAGCAAGGGTGTTGCTGCACATGAATAAAGTCACTGCACCATCAGCAGAATTTGGCTATCAGTCCGCTCATGCACAGAGTTGCCATTTATGCTCGCTACAGTTCCCCTCTGCAAAATCCGAAGTCGATTGAAGACCAGATCAGGAGTTGTCGGCAATACCTCAACAATGAACTCCACATTACCAACGAACCACTGATCTATTATGATAAAGCGATCAACGGGCCAGCACAGCTATCGTTCCGGCCTTGAAGGTCTCATCAGGCAAGATCAAGGCACGCACCATCGATCTGATCGTGATGGAAGCCCGGATCGTATGTCCAGAGCGCACCTTGATACCCTCAAAATCTACCGTTGCGCAGAATATCACAGGGTCGCGATGATCACCCTGATCGAAGGGAAAATCACCCCCCTGCAAGTAGGGCTAAAAGGCATGATGAACGAACTGTTTCTGGAGACCCAGCGCCATCAGATCAAACGCGCCCATGAAGGTCGTGTGCGGGAAGGCCAGATATTTTCCAAGGCTATCGATCAAAGACACGTGATGGCCTGGTGGTCAAGGGCCAGAAAGAAATTGATCCCGAACAGGCCAAAATTGTTGAGCGGATTTTCACACTCTCTGCGCCGAAGGACATTCCTGCGTCTCCACTGCCCAGACGTTCAATGCTGAAGGCATCCCCCGTCACCAAGCGGCGGGAAGTGGAGCAGGTCCACCCTCTATAATGGATACGACTGGCATCCATCGGGCATTCTCAACACCCCCCCTGTATATCGGGAAGCATGTCTGGAATGTCCGATCCAAAAAGATTAATCCGGACACTGGCCAAAAGGTCATCTTCATCAATCCGCAATCACAATGGGCCACGGTAGACGTACCAGAGCTACGCATTATTTCTGATGAGCTTGTGTGGTACCGTGCAGAAAAACAGAAGCTGCTGCGCAGAAGAAACCAGCTAACAGCGAAGAGAGTCCACACCAAAAACCCCTTTTCCGGGTTGGTGCTTTGTGGTTCCTGTGGAAGCACTAAAATTCTGGGCAATAGCAAACGCTTCGTCTGTTCCGGCTATCTCAGTCGTCGATCCTGTGATAATGCGCGCGGCATGTAACTCGAAGATGTCAACTATCATGTCTTTCGTCTGCTGCAACAACAGCTTGATGCACAATCCAGTGAAGCATGGCAAGGCTCTCTTGAAGACTTCTTTGCCACTGAAATCCAGCGTGGCCATGAAGACGCGGCCAGGATGGCAGATTTGACCCAAAAGATCGAATCCCTGACTGAAGAGATGGATAAAACCAACGCACCGATGCAGGAACTCATCAGCAAAAGTCGGGCATATCACGATCAGAGGCTTTTTCTGCAGGCATCCTCTCACGAACCCGCCGTCGAAATCAGGGATAACGTGAAATCCGGGATGATGCAGGCTCTGGAAAACCTCCGCGTCGGGATACTTGATCCGCAAAAGAACGATCACTGGCATGCTCAGCTCCTGCTCTTGCTGGATAAGATCATCCTGCATCCGATTGCCCGTAGCCAAAAGGGCGAGACCGTCGAAGTGGTTACCAGAGAACACGCCTGGCCAGAGTTCTACCGCATGATGCAGTTTAACACTGCCTGAGTTGATGACAGAGGCCGTGCAGGGTTTTAGCGAGATCGAGCTTGCCCTGTATGGCTTTGGCCGTCATGCCCCTGAGATAACTGCCCGGATTGCGCACCCGCTTGCTCTTGGCATCAATCGAGGCAATACAACGCTGAAGCCAGCGCGGTGCCCATGACCTGACAGGCTTCCTGACAGACGTGAGGTGAGATACCCAGCAGCTGGCAGGTCCTTTCAGCACCTCGGGCCAGACCGGAGACATTGACCGGTTCGCCCCGCACCATCTGGTACATTTTTCCATCGTGATTGACCTCCAGCAAGCTCATCACCTGCCCCAGGCTCACCGGCATCGCTTTCCTTTCCCGTCGGATCGGGGGGCAAGCAAATACTTGGTGCGGGGGGTGTCCTCCCGCACCACCGCATTTTCTACAAATAATCTTTCGCTTGTGTTATAGTCTTGTAGGCGTTGCGTACAAAAGGCTCAAGACATTGCCGAGCCCGAGAAATCTGCTGCCATTCGGTGCCAACAACTCCGCTAAATAGCTTGCACCGATAAAAAATATCTTGATCGGTAAACTCTGAAGCATCGCTAAAAATCGTGGGCACGCGACACGCGCCCGTTGAAGGTTCCAAAAACAGGCACGTTTAGGGCCAAGAAATGCCCGTTCACCACCACGACATGATCGGATATTTCGCACCAAGACTCACAACTTTAAAGATTCTCAACCGCTACCATGCACTGCCCAATATTAACATGGTACTCGACCCAGCGCACACAGAAGCGAACTCAGGCCGCGCCGCCTTCTTGACCAACCCAGCTTTCGACATAGTCGAACAGTACAGCACACGACGGATACAACGCTATCAGCTTGTCTAAATGTTCCTAGAAATAATAATCAGCAAACTCCAGACCCGCTTTTTGACCATTCAACCACAGATAGCGATACATCGAATTGTGTACCGCCTCGCCGTATTGATCCAACTCGGTACGCCAAGAGTAGTTCAACAGACCACCCTAATTGCCCCGCTTCTCGAAGCAGACAATCTCTGGAATGCTCTCGCCCTGCCCCGCGCTAGCGATTAAAAGGCCCGAAGTTGCGACAGCCCTGACGGCCCCCCTTGCATCGATCACTGCAACACGTTTGGTCGTGGTCTTCCTCTTGCTGAGTTGCTGAACAATCCTCCGATACACAAAAATTTGCGTCCGTATTTTTGCCAAGCCTATTAGACAGGCTATACGAGTAGCTCTAGCCGAGACCCAAAGCGGCGTTGCGATTCCGAACCCATCTCATGATGATGGTATTGAAGGCCAACGCCATCAAAGACACATTGATACCCAAAACAAAATTCTTGCCCAAATTCGTGCCAGCCAGGGTGCGTTGCAACTCCTGCCCCAAATCCTGAGTCCCGATGAAGGCGGCGATAATCACCATGAAGAAGGCAAACATGATCGCTTGATTAAAACCCACTGCCATGGTGGGCAAAGCCAGAGGCAGTTGCACTGTCCGCAATTTTTGCCACCTACTGGCACCGGACATGTCGGCGACCTCGGTCATCTCGACCGAAACCGTGCGCAATCCCTCGACGGTGTAACGCATCAACGGCACGGTGGCAAAAATTAGGATCGAGAACACCACCGCTACATCGTTGACCCCGAACAGCATGATCGCTGGAATCAAATAAACGAAGCTCGGAAAGGTCTGTGCAGTGTCGCACCCCAACAAAATTCGCTTTGACCATTTTTCGGATCGTGATGCCAGAATACCCGATGGAATACCGATCATCATTGCAAGGATCACCGCCGAGATAACCGTGTACAGCGTGATCACCGACCGATCCCACCAACCAGTTGCAGCAACGATCGAAAAGAACACCCCGACAATAATCGCCTCACGCCGTCCCGCCAGCCAGTAGGCGAACGCCACAATAATCAGAATAAACGCCGATGTGGGCAGCCATAACAAGGCATTACGAAACGGAATTAGCACTTTGACGTTCAAAAACCAGCGCAGCCACTCTGTAACCGCTCGGATGGCATCTATATTCAAGAAACCTTTGATCGCCCCATCGATAGCCTTGCTCCGCGATAGGCTTTGTAGCCGCGTGATATGGTCGAACACCTGCACGAATTGCGCCGCCAGCAAAAACAGCACAAATGCCGCTATAGTGCCGAGCAGAAAGATATGACGCTGCCACCACGGTGTGCCGCGTTCAAAATGCTGCGGCTGTTTCAGCACCCACGCCTTCGACATCCGATCCAACATAATCGCCAATAATACGATGGTGACCCCGATCTCGAAACTGCGCCCAATCTTGAAAGACCCCATCATCGCCAACAACTTTGCACCCAGCCCCGGCATCCCGATGAAGGCCGTCAACACTACCATCGCCAGACACAGCATGATCACCTGATTGACCCCAACCAGAATTTCGGTACGCGCAGCAGGGACGTACACCCGAGTCAGCATTTGCCAACGCGTGCAACCAGACATTTTCCCAGCCTCGACAATCTCGGGCGATACCTTCTTCAACCCCAACGCCGTCATCAACACAATCGGTGGTATTGCGTATACAATCGTCGCCACTGCTCCAGCCGTCGGCCCGACTTTGAAAAAGATCACGGCGGGCAAAAGATAGGTGAAAAATGGCAGCGTCTGCAGCACGCTCAGGATCGGGTTAATGGCTTTTTCAAACCACGAATACTTCCAAGCCGTGATCCCCATTAACAACCCCAAAATCGCCGCAACTGGCGCAGCAATGACCAATACCGACATGGTCTGCATGGCGAGCTTCCATTGCCCGATCAACGCCGTCCAGATGAACGTTCCTCCAGCTAGCACAGCCATTTTCCAACCGCCGAGATAGTACCCCACCACGGCAGAACCCGCCGCCACCGCCGCCCACGGCATCGGATCAAAATTCGGCCAACGCCGCTTGCCGTACAGCAGGTTTGCGGTGATATCCAACGGCCACTCCAGCCCAGCAGCGATACCGCGCGTAACGTACAAGAGACCCAAGTCTTCTTTAACAAAATTGAACAAACCATCAAGCCAGACATCATACGGCAAGATGGCCCAATCTGGCACTCGCACCAATATTTCAGGCAATACGGGCTTTGCCACCGCGAGAAGAAACGCCACCAACAAAATACACAGTGCGATCCTGGTCTGCAAAAATTGTGTCACCAGGCAGTCTTTTGGCGTGATCGAGACGACACTCATTACTCAATTCCAAGCAAAATGTTCAGCGCCACCCTACGATCCAGAGAGCCAATAATCGCACCAGACTTATCCGCCACGGGCAAATGCGCGCGCTCATCGTTGACCAGCACCTGCCCCAATTCCTGAATCAGCGCCTCCCCCGGGATGGGTGCGCCCCCCTCTGGTAGGGGTCCATTGAGGGGCAAAAGCAACGCCCCTGCGCGCACAACACGCGCCTTATTAATGTCTTTAGTAAATTTGCGAATATATTCCGTCGCCGGGTTCAGCACGATTTGATCTGGCGTATCGCATTGCTCAATGGTACCATCCTTCATGACCGCTATCCGATCGGCCAGACGCAAGGCTTCGTCAAAATCGTGGGTGATAAACACAATGGTCTTGCTGAGCAAACCTTGCAAACGCAAGAATTCGTCCTGCATCTCACGCCGGATCAGTGGGTCCAATGCCGAGAATGGCTCATCCAGAAACCAGATATCCGGCTCAATTGCTAACGAGCGTGCAATACCGACGCGCTGCTGTTGCCCACCCGATAGTTCGCGCGGGAAATACTCTTCGCGCCCCTCAAGACCCACCAGCTTGACCATCTCCAGCGCACGTTCGCGCCGCGAGTGCCGATCTTGGCCGCGCATCTCAAGCGGGAAAGCCACGTTTTCCAACACCGTGCGATACGGCAACAAACCGAAGGACTGAAACACCATCCCCATCTTCGAGCGGCGCAATGCGATCAATTCCTTCTCGGACAGCGACATGATGTCCTGACCATCGACCTTTAAAGTGCCGCCAGTAATATCGTGGAGACGAGAAAAGCATCGCACCAAAGTCGATTTTCCGGAACCTGAAAGTCCCATGACCACCAGCATCTCGCCGCGCGTAACCTCAATGGAGACATCCTTGATCCCCGCGATATACCCGTCAGCGAGTATTTCATCGAAGGTTTTGCCCGCTGGCATGTTCGCCAGATAACGCCCGGGATGCTTACCAAAGAGTTTCCAGATATTCTTAGCCGATATTACAGGACCACCCTCAATCATCACAATCCCCGACACATAATGTCCCTGCCCGGGCAAACCCGGGCAGGGACGGGTACATACATAAAGAACTCCATAAAGATAAACACAGAACTTGCTCTAGTTCATCCACGCTTTCCATACACTCTCGTTGGCACTCAACCACTTGGTTGCAGCTTCTTCTGGCTCCATTTCGTCAATGTCAACGAACTTCGCCATGTCTGCAATCTGCGGGTTGGTGAACGAGATTTTGGTCAGAATTTTATAAGCCCCTGGCCACTTCTTTTCCATCCCATCCCAAGCGGCTTTCTTCAGATAGCCCTTGGCTGGGTTCCCACAATCGTACAGCGCATCTGGATTCGGACCAACCGCAGGATCCTTATCGCAACCTTCGACCCAAGCGGGGAACTCGACGAACTCACCTGGCCATACTGCCTCGGCAAAGTTTGGCGTCCAGTTAAAGACCACCACCGGACGCTTTTTCTTTTCAGACGCGCCTATCTCAGCCCAAAGCGCTGCCGCTGAACCCGCATTCACCACGACGAAATCCATGCCCAGAGCCTCTACACGCTCCTTACCATGCTTTAACCAGTCTACAGGACCATCAAGATAACGCCCCTTGCTACCAGTCTCCGCCGTCGCAAACAATGCTGCGCAATCGTTCAACGCTTTCCAACTCGGCAATCCTGGGCAAGCCTCCTTCGTCCACATCGGATACCACCAGTCCTCACGAGTGACCGCGTCGTGATCGCCAGCATCGTGCAGGCCACCTTTTTCCAAGGCCGTGCGGAACGAAGCCCCAAAGGCACCCTCCCAGACCTCAAGCTCTAGGGCCACGTCGCCCAAACGCAGCGACTCATAAACCGCTTGGCTGTCCGTGGTGACGAATTCCACATTATTGCCATTGTCTTTAAAAATTTGCCCGACAACATGGCTCATCACAATCTGCGAAGACCAGTTGTGAATCGGGATGATGATCGGGTCACTGCTGTCTTTCGCCGAGGCAGCAAAAGGCATCGCCGCGAGTACGATTGATGCCGCAAAGTACTTTAAGATTTTCATGTGAAGACTCCTAAATGATGTTATTTTTTATTGTCCACAGCTAATGCTGAACCAACCTCACAGATGCGACGCGTCACCGCGACCATTTCTTTTAGGGCTTTTAAAAAGCCCTTGCCCTCAAAAATGTTGTCTATAAATCTGAAATTGTCCTTCCCAGCTATTTGACGCATTTGACCCAGCATAACCCCAAAGCATTCGGTCGTCGCTCAAGACGTTACAGAAAAAAACTGCCCTAGAGATTATCTGTCCCACACCTGTCCAACAGTCTCGAGAGTACGACCCTAAGGAAAATTTGCCCCGCACCCTCCCAAAACAGGCCAACCACGCGCCAAAAACGCACCATTGATCCTGATATTTACAAGGTGAACAATGCGCGTGCAAAAATCAAGCGGAAAACGCAAGAATATTTACACAAAATAACGTGCCAATAATTGAGCACCTACAGTTTAATTGAGCACCTACAGTTTTGACTCTTGTAAACCGACTGCATACTACAAGTAGAACTCATGGCATTCTCCAAAGGATTCTCTTGCGCACGCACGACGCTAATCAACGCTCATAGTCAAATAATAATATGGACATCTCTAAGAATTGATTTTTTTGTGTGTGGTTTTGCGGGCAAGTTTTAAGGGTTATTTTTGTTAAATTTTGTCGCTATTTCTGAAGTTTTTGCCTCAATTTAGAGGCATTTTGAGACGAGTAGCCGGATTCATCCGGTAAGCGCTCGTCGCTCGAAGAAGACCAGATGCTTCATGTTGCAGGCGATGTTGGCCAGAGTGATCTTTGCTCTCGCACGTACAGGACCAATAGTGCGGATGGAGAGAACTATGCGCTGCTTCTGTTCGGCAAAGGCAAAGGGCATGGCGAGAACGGTTACGCGATCTGCTGGCGTTGCCACGTGCGATGTGAGACGGCATGGGTTTGCCTCGGAGTTTCCTGCGATGAAGACGGGAAATCAGTCCCTGCCGTCTACTTCCGGGTGCCCCTAACCCCGGTGCGTCAGGCCAGATATCTTCGGCTGTACTCTCCCGCGCTTCACGGCCTGCTTTTCCTCCTCACGCAAACGCTGCCCCGGCGCGGAGACCAGGCCACAATCTGAACCACCGCGGGGAAAACACCCTGCACAGGACAACGCTCGACACTGGAAGATCGCCCCCTCGTCAAACGCTCTCGGAATACCCGACGCCTCGCCTCGCCAGGCTCCAGACCGAAAAAGCGCAACCGGCCCAGACGATCCCGGATCAGAAACTTCATGCGTTCATCGCTCACATTGTGTTGCGCTGCCAGCCCTGAATATCAACACGGGGGTGGACGACCTCCTTGCAAGCCACGAGAATACTGCAAACCCGCCTCCATCACGGAAAATCTCAAAGTCAACACAGGACGATCATACCTCCAGAGGATCACCCGCCGCAGATAAACACGCCAAATGCAGCAAAAAAGCTCAAATTCTTCATTACCCCCCAAAAAAAGCGTCTCAAGTTCAAAAATACCTCTCAGGGTAATGAATCACAAATCAAACAAAAATCATGGCCAATGGAGTTGTCCATATAATCACACCGCTATAAATCACACCTCCGCCAATCCAGCCAATGATTAAGAATGAAGCCGAGGCTACTAGAAAAGATACTCAAACACAAAACCATGTTCCTGGACCAATTCACTCAGCAATCATGGTACTGATTCCCGGCAACAACTTTTTAAGGTAATGATAATAGCAAGAATTATCATGACGTTCCTTCTGATGCAGTGTACAATTCAGGAGGATTGAAACGAATAATTATCTCTCCCACTCTGTCTCAAAGACGCTGCGAAGTACGATCCGTAAGACTTGCAAGTGCACCCAAATCTTGGGTGAAAAATCAGGAAAATTTTCTTGCTTGATAGCTCAAAATCGCTTTTCAACATCGCTAAAACGCGCTAGTTCAATAGTGTTTGACTGTTTATCGGCTTGAGCTATTCGTACGTTGTGTTTTTCATCTCCGAGGGGTTTGTCATGAAGGTAGGTGTTCCTAAAGAAATTAAGCTCGAAGAAAACCGCGTTGGACTAGTGCCAACTTCAGTTCAAGAGTTAGTGCAACATGGTCATCAAGTGCTGATCGAAAGCCGCGCTGGAGCGGGCATCGGGGCGAGTGACAACGATTACGTACAGGCCGGCGCAAGCATTCTGGACAGTGCAGCCGAGGTCTTTGCTTCTGCCGATATGATCGTCAAGGTCAAGGAGCCGCAAGAGGTCGAATGGCAGCAATTGCGTCCTGGACAGATTCTATTCACCTACTTGCATCTCGCTCCAGACCCGAAACAGGTTCAAGGCTTGGTAGATTCCGGCTGTACAGCGATTGCTTATGAAACCGTCACCGACGATCACGGCGGGCTGCCTCTGCTCGCACCGATGAGCGAAATCGCCGGACGGCTCGCGGTCATCGAAGGTGCTGCAGGCCTCAAAAAGCCTTCTGGCGGAAAAGGGCTGCTGATCTCTGGTGTACCCGGTATCGCGCCAGCAAACGTGATGATTTTGGGCGGTGGAGTCGTTGGCACCAATGCCGCTAGGCTTGCTGTAGGTCTAGGTGCGCGGGTGACGATCCTCGACCGCTCGATCCCGCGGCTGCGCCATCTCGACGATATTTTTGGCGGCCGCACCAGCAATTGCTATTCGACACAAGGCGCAATCGAAGAATTGTTGCCAAGCACCGATCTGATCATTGGCGCGGTTTTGCTGCCTGGCGCAGCAACCCCAAAGTTGATCCGTCGCAAACACTTGAAGGCCATGACCCCCGGCACCGTGCTGTGCGATGTCGCAATCGATCAAGGCGGCTGCTTCGAAAGCTCTAAGCCCACCAGCCACACCAATCCAACCTACACTGTCGATGATATCTTGCACTATTGCGTGGCGAATATGCCCGGTGCAACCCCAATGACGTCGTCCTATGCACTGAATAATGTCACTCTGCCCTATGTGGTAGCACTCGCAAACGAGGGCTTAGGCGCGCTGGAACACTTGCCTCACCTGAAAAACGGTCTTAACGTGCAGAACGGAAAACTCGTCCATCCACAAGTTATTGAGGCGCTAAAAGGCATCGTCGGATAGTCACCCTTGATGCTCGAAAATGGCGAATTTTGGCTAATCTGTAGCACAACGCTGATGGGTTTCGGCGTGTTCTCTGGCTTGATTGCTGGGATGTTCGGAGGCGGAGGCGGCGTCGTCCTCGTTCCGGGGTTCCTACTGATCTTCCACCTGTTCGACCTCACCGACCTGCCCATGCACGTCGCCATTGCCACCTCGCTTGGCAACATTGTTTTCACCAGCGTACGCTCGGCACTCAGCCACCATCGCCGAGGCAATATCGATCTCGTCGCCGTACGCGCAATCATCCCCGGAATCGTCGTCGGATCGGTATTTGGCGCATTCCTCGCCGACCATTTCAGTACCGATCGCCTACAATTGTTCTTCGCCGTAATGATGCTCATCTTGAGTGTGACACTCTTTTTCAGGCCCATGGCTTGGCGTGACCATCTGCCATACACCTCCATCACCTCTACCCTCAGCGTGCTCATCGGCATCATTTCGAGCCTGATCGGCATCGGTGGCGGCTCTTTAGTCGTGCCAATCCTGAACCTATTTGGACGCCCGATGATTCGCGCCATCGGATCGGCAGCCGCCATCGGTATCGCCGTCGCCGTCGCCGCCAGTATCAGTTTTATCATCACCGGGTGGCAAAGCCACGGATTACCGCCGTTGAGCCTAGGATATATCTGGCTTCCAGGCATGCTCCTCACCGCCATCCCCAGCGTACTCATCGCACCGCTCGGCAGTCACCTCGCCAGTATCTTACCTACGGCACGTTTGCGCATGGTCTTTGCTATCTTTTTGATCCTAGTCAGTATCAAACTCGGCCTAGAGGCCGTGCCAAACCTTGAACTTGATTTGTAAAATGCATCTACAGTGCTCCTTAATGCGGCGATGCCACCAAAAAACTCTACAAGTTGAACCGACATCAGGTAAACATTGGGTTTTAAACGCACGCTTGAACTCTTGCAGTACTTTGCAAAAGTATTAGGTACAGAAGGATTTAAGGAGCACTCTAAATCATGGACACTGGCAATATCGGTGCAGGCGATCTCCTTGAAGCGTTGAGTCACAATCCATGGATAAAATCTCCAAGAAACGCAACAGTCTCGGCAGCTACGACAAGCGCTCTACCCAGCAGCCCTCGTTCAATGCCGATCAATCGAATTTTACCTGTTCTGCTAAAACGACTGTCCGAAACCAACGGCCTCGGGTAGCTTACTTCAGGCCCGAATGCGCTGAGTAATAAACTGCCCAAGAACCCCACCGATCTGTCACCACTTTCGTTCTTGACCAAGGCTGAACGTGAG